>JAOTYQ010000484.1 GCA_029861725.1 Acidimicrobiia bacterium
TCGAACAGGGCTCGCCGTGACGCTGCGTCGTAGGGATGGGCTGGCCCGGTGAGCAGCTCGAACATCTCCACCCGGTTCTCCAGCACCGATTCGCGGTCGTCCCAGTCCTGGGTGGCAGCCTTGGTCACGGCGCCGATGATCGCCGGGGTCGGCGGCGAGAGCGTGTACGTGGTGTCGCGCCCTTCGATCGCATCAAGGACCGCACCGGGATCGGGGGTCGACATGATCGGGGTCAGCGAGAGGACCCGCTCGGGATGGTTCAGTCCGACGACTTGTGTGATCATGCCGCCCATCGACGCACCGACGATGTGGGCCTGCTCCACTCCGTAGGCGTCGAGCACCGCCACTGCGTCGGCCGCCATGTCGTCGATCGTGTAGTTGGGCTCACCGAGCGGGCACGAGGTGGTCTTGCCGGTGTCGCGATTGTCATAGCGCATGACGTAGCGCCCACCGTCGGCCAACCGATCGCAGAATCCCTCCTCCCACAACAGCATCGACCCGCCCGCTCCCATGATCAACAGGATGGCCGGGTCGGCTGGATCGCCGAACGAGTCGACGCAGAGCTCGATCCCGTTGGCCTCGATCGTTCGCTCGCCGTGATGTTCCGACATGACGTCCCCCTTGGTCGGTCACCGAATCGTCCACTGATGTCGGCCGCCCAGTCAAGCGATGACCGGTTTCGCTCAGCGGAGCCGGATCGAGCCCGGGGGGGCGAGCTCCACGAACGTCTGACCCCGGGTCAGCCCGATCTCGTCACCGTCTCCGTCGGTCAGCCTGATCCGGTCGGTAGCCGCCGAGCGGCTCCACGTGCCGACGACCACCTCACCGGCGGTGAAGACGTAGGCCGGACCGGAACCGGTGGTGTGGGCCTCGGGCGAGTTGGCATCGATCGAGCTGACCCCGTATGGCGTCTCCAGCACGACGACGTTGGCTGGAGCGAGCCGCACCCCGGCGGCCGTGACGTGCGGTTCGCCATTCTGGCTGCGCAGCCAGCCGCGGGCCCGACTCGACCAGGTGAAGTCGATGTCGGCCCGCCCGAACTCGATGCCGACACCGGGAGCGGGCACTCCACCTCCGGCCCGGGTGCGGGGCGGCCGGTAGTGGAAGAGCAGCGACGGCTGGCCGCCGTGGCCGTTGGCGGCCTGATACAGCGCAGCCGGCCGAGCGTACATGTTGTGGGGCGCCCGGCGCCGCGTGTCGCGGTAGTAGGCACCACCGGCGACGAGGGCGTTGACGTTGACCAGGTCGGCGTTGGCCACCGCCGCCAGCACCCCGGCGTTCGCCCCCGAGGCCGCGAGCAGCGGCGTGTTGAGCTGGGCCAAGATGTCGATGTCGGTCGTCCGGACCGAGCGGACCGGCCCGACCACGTCCGGCAGGTCGGAGTGGAACACGGCGATCAGCCGGGTCAGCTGGCCCTCGACCATCTCCTCGTAGACGACGTCGGCCCGATCCACACTGGTCTGGGGCCGGGCCCGATCGACGTTGTCGATCTTCACCGCCAGCGCCGGCCGACGGGCGGCGGACCGGGTCGGGATCCCGGTCAGAGGGTGCACCTCGTCGTAGATGCGGTCCATGCGGCCGTGATACTCCTGGGCCCCGAGGAAGCCGGCGATCACATTGCGGTACGGGGTCCCGCCGCCGATCACGCCCGCCCAGTAGTCGAGCCCCGATCCCTCGGGAGCCCGCCGGAGCATGCCGACGTACAGCATCGTGGCCAGCACCCGGGCCCCGATCAGGTTCCGGTACTCCGGCGACTCGGCGAACGCCACCATCAGCTCGCCCCGGGTCATACCGTGCGCCAGCTGACCTGCCCAGTAGGTCGAGCCCCCGGCGTCGGCCGACCGGCCGAGCACGTTGCTGTAGACCTGGTCGACGTAGGCGGCGTCGGAGAGTGAGCCATAGGTGTCGCGGAACTCCTGCGATCGTACGAACTCCTCGGAGATCTTCTCCATCGACCAGCCGTTCCGAGCCACCTGGGCCCAGTGCGTCATGCCGTCGTAGTCCGGGGGGCGACGGAAATGGGCGTAGTACAGGCGCACCACCGGCGCGATCGTGCCCTCGAACTCGTTGCTCAGCGCGAGCGACTCGACGAGTGCCGACGGTTCCAAACCACCCTCGACCTGCTCGGTCCAGTAGGCCAGGCCGGCGGTGTCGGGTGGCCGTGACAGGAAGTCCTCGTACTGCTGAGTGACGAAGTCCTCAGCGGTCGGCAACGATCCAACCGCCTCCTCGGCCCCAGTGGGGGCCGGCGTGACCAGCGGGATCAGGGTGCCGACCAAGGCGAGAGCGAGGAGCTGAAGGACCCGGATGCGCATGCGGCTCCCATCGGCACGAGCCAACCGGCTGGCAATGGAACGGAGCCGATTTCTCGGGTACGTCGAGCGGCTGCGGTTCGCCCGTCTTCATGGCGGGCGGTCCATACTCGCTGGCCATGTCGAGACCAACCAAGATCGCCGTCGCCCTGCTCGCCATCGTGGCCGTCGTCGGAGCAGCCGCCTGGTGGTTGGGGTTCTTCGAAGAGCCGGCGGCCGAGGTCTCGATCGAGGAGGCTGCTGCCGCGGCCGAAGCGAGCGACAACGCCGATCCTGCCGCCGGGGACAGCGCCGGTAACCCCGCCGGCTCCCTCGACGGTGCTGTCGACGGTGTAGTCGAGGATCTGACCGGGAGCTGGACCATCGTCGGCGG
Organism: Acidimicrobiia bacterium; assembly: GCA_029861725.1. GTDB lineage: Bacteria > Actinomycetota > Acidimicrobiia > Acidimicrobiales > SZUA-35 > CADEDH01. The sequence goes on from JAOTYQ010000484.1 coordinate 2,686, forward strand.
TGGCAGCTCCTTCGTCGGCTACCGGATCGACGAAGTGCTCACTACCGTCGGCGACTTCAGCGTGGTCGGTCGGACCGAGGACGTTGTCGGGACGATTGACGCCGACGATACGACGACCGCGGCCGCGCTGGTGGCCGACATGACAACGCTCACCACCGACAACGGTGCCCGAGACCGGGCCATGCGGAACCAGGCGCTCGAGACCGGCCAGTTCCCCGAGGCGACGTTCGTGCTCACCTCGCCGATCGATGTCGCTGCCGTGCCGGCCGAAGGTGACCCGATCGAGGTGACCGCGACCGGGGAGCTCACGATCCACGGCGTCACTCGGTCGGTGGAGTTCCCTCTCACCGCGGCGACCCAGGGATCGAACTTCGTGGTGATCGGCCAGCTCGACGTGCTCCTCGACGACTACGACATCGCCGCCCCGAGCGCCCCGATCGTGGCCAGCGTCGAGGACAACGCCATCTTGGAGCTGAGCCTGGTGTTCGAGCGCAGCTGACGCCCGGGCATCGGCCCTGTTGGCGGGAGGACTCACCGGGCGCGAAGCTTCGGGCATGGTTGGAGCAGATCAGATCAGGGACCAGCTCGATCGGATCCTCGAGCGGCGCACCGCCGACACCCGGCTGACGACGATGGGCGCCGGTTCCGACGACCTCGACGACGGCCGGGCCTACCTGGCCGCCACGGTCGACGGCGGCTGGCACGTCCCGACCTGGCCGTCCGAGCACGGGGGTCGCGGCGCCGATGCCGACGAAGCTGGGCTGATCGGCGGGATCCTTCGCTCCTATGTCGTGCCCGATCTCTACCCGTTCGCGATCGGGCTCGGCATGGTTGGGCCGGCCCTATTGGCGCACGGCACCGAGGAGCAACAGCATCGGTGGCTGCGTCCCATCGCGGCCGGCACCGAGATCTGGTGCCAGATGTTCTCCGAGCCCGAGGCCGGTTCGGACCTGGCCAACGTCGGCCTGCGGGCCGTGCGCGACGGCGACGAATGGGTGCTCACCGGCCAGAAGACGTGGACCAGCCGGGCCATGTGGGCCGAGTGGGGGATCTGCCTGGCCCGGACGGCGCCCGATCAACCGAAGCACAAGGGCCTCACGATGTTCGTGATCCGGATGGACGCCCCCGGCGTCGAAGTCCGGCCCCTCGGCCAGATGAACGGCGATACCCACTTCAGCGAGGTGTTCGTCGACGGCGCCCGGGTCGGCGACGACTGGCGGGTCGGCGACGAGGGCGAAGGCTGGCGGGTGGCGATGACGATCCTGGCTCACGAACGGGCGGGCGGTGGGAGTCGGGGCGGTGGCGACGGCGCGGCCAAGGAGTCGGCGCTGCCAACCTGGATCGCCGACCTGATCCCCAGCGGGGCCGCCAGCGACCCGGTGTGGCGTGACGTCATCGCCCGGATCCAGATCCACGATCTCGTGGCCCGCTGGACGGCCCGGCGGGCGGCCGACGAGGCCAGAGGAGGGGGCACCCCATCGCCAGCCGGTTCCGGGGCCAAGCTTCGCTCGGTGCAGTCGTACAAGAGCCGGGCCTACTCGACGAACCGGGCGGTTGGCGCCGAGGGGATGCTCACCTCGGGGCACGGCTACATCGAAACCATCACGGCGCCGTCGATGTCGATCAGGGGCGGGACGGACGAGATCCAGCGCAACATCCTCGGCGAGCGGGTGCTCGGCCTCGCCGGCGAGCCCCGGCTCGACCGCGATGTCCCCTGGTCGGAGAGCCGTAAGGGCGTCATCTGATCGGAGCCGCCGGCGGTCTCATCGGAGCGCCACGGCTCGGTTCGGCTCAGCCGTCCCAGACTTCGGTCGGGAGCGGGAGGCCGAACGGATCGGTCTGGTCGAGGGGCCGGTCGGGCTCGATCCCGTTCAGTTCGAGGAGCATGGCGAGCTGGCGAGCGTGCTGGGCGCAGTGCAACGTGGTTCGCTCGAGCAACCGGTGCAGATCGCAACCATGAGGTCCATTCCGTCCCGTCGGCCGGCCGACTCTACGATGTTGGCCCGACAAGCGACCAAGGGAGATGGGCCATGGCACTCGATCCAGCCATCGAGGTGATCGACAAGCGTTTCTACCGGTACGTGATCCACAACGCCCATGTCGACCACCTCTGGACCGGAGCGCGGTGGACCGAGGGCCCGGTCT
>JAOTYQ010000485.1 GCA_029861725.1 Acidimicrobiia bacterium
CCAGCCCTCTCCGAGAAGCGCCTGGAAGGATGCCGTCGATGGCCGGTCGTCGGCGCGAGAGTCGCGAGGTCGGCGAGCCGCTCGTGACGAAGGGCTCTAGGTGGCGGCTCCTCGTTGGCTTAGCGTGTCCACAGGAGGTGTGGTGACCACCCATCGAAGCCCATCAAACCCTGCAGCAGGTGCGCTGATCGTCGCCATCGTCGGTATCGACGGGTGCGGCAAGTCGTCCACCGTCCGTGCAACGCTGGAGCAGCTGGTCACCGAGATGCCCGTGGCCGCGATCAGCGACGCCGTGACGACCGGCAGCCCCGGCGACCCGCTGAGGGAGCGCGACGACATCCCGCTGTCACGCTCGGCCAGAGCCGTCGGGGCGGTGGCCAAGGGCTTGCGCCAACCCGACCTCTACAAGAACCTGAAGCTACTCGAGTTCACCGAGCTCACCCACGTCCGCAACCACCTGCAATCCCACGACCCTCCTGCCGTCATCCTGTGCGACGGCGACCCGCTCGTGAACGTGTCATCGTGGGCCGCTGCCAAATACCTCCGGGATGAGCTGGCTGACGACGATGCGATGCTGTTCGACCTCGTGCAGTTCATGGCAGGAATCCGCCGGATTCCTGCCCGTGACTTGCCCTACTACGCCCGCCACGCCTGGCAGTTGGCGCTGGCCAATCGTCTGCATCTGACCCGATTCCCCATTCCCGATCGGGTCATCCTGCTCGAGATCGCGCCGGCCGCTTCTGTGGAGCGCATCCGTGCCCGGGGCCGCCCCCTGCAAGCTCACGAGACCGAGGCGTTTCTCGCCGACCTGGCCGATGGGTACGACCGGGTGTGCAACCTCCTCGAGGCCCGGTTCGGGATCGAAGTCGTCCGGCTGCGGGTCGACGAGCTCGGACTCGAGGAAACGGTCGGAGCTGTCGTCGAAGCCGTCCGGGCCTGGGGGGCCGAGCGTTGTGACCGCACGCCACTGGGCCCTGTCGATCCAGATGCGATCGAGGTGATCGCCACCACGATGTCAGGCTCATTTGCCGACCAGAAGAAGGTCGGGCAGATCGAGCCCACGTTCCGGGAACTGACGGACCGCCCGATCGGGATGCACGTCGCCGACAGCCATGAGGAGGCGGAGCGACTGGCTCACGACATCGTCGAGGGAGGTGGGCGGACCGTCGTGTCGGCTGGTGGAGCCGGCACGATGAACGCCGTGCTCGAGGGCTCCCATGTGGAAGGCACCGTGCCCCCCGATCTCCGGCTGGCCTTCATGCGGAAGGGCTCGGCCGACCTGGTCGGCAAGGCTCTCCACATGCCGGCCGAGCTGAGAGAGGCCGCGGTGGCCATCTCCGAGTCGATCACCGTCGATCGACAGATACCGGCCGACATCCTGTCGGTCGAAGCGGTCGAAGCGGTCGAACCGGACGGTCGAGCCCAGCTCAGACACCTGCTGGGGTTCGGAGGGATCGGCGTGTTCGGTGACGTCCCGCGGTTCACCGAGGGTCGCGCCGTCAAGTACTACAAGGGTCTGCTGGGAACGCTGCTCGGAGACCTGGGTCCCTTCTACGTTGGGCTGGCGTTGGCAGCGGTGACATGGTCGGCTCGTTGCCTCGTCCGCCGGGTCCCCAAGCTCGAACTCGAGCTCGACGGTGAACGACTTCCCGCCGAGCGATGGCAGTCCATCATCTGGTTGAACGGTGACCTCGGCAAGGACTTTCCCCTCGGTCGGGGTCTCCCGTTCCAGACCGACGGCTTTCGGGTGGTCGTCCTCCACCACCGGGGTGTTCGATCGATGTTGCGCCAGGTCGTCGGCAGCCGAACCGGAGCGCTCCTGGACGAGCCTGCGGAGTACGACGCCACCGTCCGTGAGGTGGGCACACTCGTCGCTCGGCCGGTCGGACCGCCGCACCGGTTCATGGTGAATGTCGACGGTCTTCGACTCGAGACTGCCGGCACGGTGCGGGTCAAGGTCTCCGGCCGGGTCCTGCTGCTCGAAGCAAGGCGATCCGATCAGGAGCCGGCGGCCGGCGTATCCGTTCTCGAAGCGGGCTGAGCGTGGAGACGCTCGTCGATCTCCTGCACGACGCCGCGGTGCGATACGGCGACCGTCCGGCGCTGACCAGCCACGTCGGTCTGCGTTCCGAGACCTGGAGCTACCTCCGGCTCCGGGGCGCGGCCAATGCTGTGGCCCGCTACTTCCGAGAGGGTTGCGGGCTCGCCCCCGGCACCCCGGTCGTGTTCTGGGAGCAGAACTCGCCTGAACTGGTGGCCGCGATCTTCGGAGCGATGTCCGCTCGTCTCGTCGTGGTTCCAGTGGACCCGTCGGCCACCTCGGACTTCGTGAAACGTGTGACCACCCGGACCTGTGCCGAACTGATCGTCTCCACCTCCGCAGTCGAGAACGGTGTCGGCGGCGTACTGGTGATGGCGCTGGCCGATCTTCCCTTCGACGGAGACGACCGTCCGCTACCCGACGGTCCGACCCCCGACGAGGTGGCAGAGGTCGTGTTCACCTCCGGTACAACCGGAACGCCGAAAGGAGTCGTGCTCCTTCACCGCAATGTCACCTCCAACGCGGAGGCGGTGCTCCAACTTGTACCGGACCGGCCGTTCCGGCTGATCTCGCTCCTCCCCCTGTCCCACATGTTCGAGCAGACCGTCGGCCTCTACAGCGCACTGAAGATCGGTTCGACCATTCACTACCCGAGCAGTCGGAGGGCGTCCGTGATCGTCAAGGCGATACGCCGGAACGAGATCAGCGGCATCGTCGCCGTGCCCCAGGTGCTCGAGTTGATGATGCACGACATCGAGCGGGCCGTGGCTCGTCGAGGGCAGCGGCGCCGGTGGGAGGCAGCTCACCGGATCGCACCACGGCTCCCGCTTCCCGCCCGACGAGTGCTCTTCGGGGAAGTCCACCGCTCGCTCGGGGGCCACCTCCAATTCGTCATGTGCGGAGGTGCTCGCCTCCCGGTCGAGCTTGCGGCCTCGTGGGAGCGAATGGGTGTTCGGGTCGTCGAAGGCTACGGGGCAACGGAGTGCTCGCCTGTCGTCGCCGCCAACACCTACTGGGACCGACACCACGGTACGGTGGGTCGCCCTCTTCAGGGGGTCGAGATCGAGGTGTCCGCCGACGATGAGATCCTCGTGAGGGGCCCCAACATCTTCGCCCGGTACTGGGATGCCCCGGAAGAGACGGCCCGGGCCATCGACACCGATGGCTGGTACCACACCGGTGACCTCGGGTTGATCGACGACCAGGGGTGCCTGCGGATCACGGGCCGACGCTCCGATCGCATCGTCCTCGCCAGCGGTCTCAACGTCTACCCCGAGGACGTCGAGCGAGAACTGCGCCAGGAACCCGAGATCGCGGACTGCGTCGTGGTGCCGGTCCCCGACACGACCGGCAAACCCCGGGTTCGGGCGGTTGTCATTCCTGCGGCCGACGAGGAGCAGGCGGTGCCGCCCGGTGCCGTCGAAGAGGCGATGCGTCGGGCGTCGCAACGCCTTGCACCGCACCAGCGGCCCATGGAACTGACTATCTGGACTCAGCCGGACTTCCCCCGGACCAACCTGCTCAAGGTGAAGCGATTCGAGGTCGAGGAGGCCGAACGCGCCGGGGCCCACGCCCCGGCACCGCCCGGAACCGGAGACGGCCGGAGCGGCGGATACACCACCGACCGGGTCCGGAGCCTGCTGGCCAGAGTCGGGCACGTAGACCCGGATCGGATATCGGGGACGAGCGACCTCACACTTGACCTCGGTCTCGATTCACTCGGTCTGCTCGAGCTGGCCATGGCTCTGGAGGACGAGTTGGGCGTCATCGTCGAGGACGGTGACCTCGTCGCCGTCAGCTCGGTCGACGATCTGTGCGGGCTGATCAGCCGAACTGCCATTCCTGTTCCCGAGGCGCCGCCTCCGACGTGGGCACAGACCCGCTGGGCGCGATGGCCGCGCGACGGCTTGCAGCGGACGCTCGTGTTCCCCGCCCATCGGCTTGTCGCCCGGCCGTTCGTCGTCGAAGGCCGTGACGTCTTCGACGGGATTGCCGGGCCCGTGCTGATCGTGGCCAATCACTGCAGCCACGCCGATACGCCATCGATTCTTCGGGCGCTGCCCCGACGAATCAGGCGTCGAACCATGGTCGCCGCCGCCGCTGACTACTTCTACCGCTCCAAGCTGATCGGAGCACTGATGACGTTGACTCTCGGAACGTTCCCGTTCTCCCGGGAAGGGGCGGTGCGCTCGAGCTTGGAACGTTGCGGAGAACTCACCGACGACGGCTGGTCGCTTCTGATCTACCCCGAGGGAACACGCTCGACGACCGGGGAGACCGGGCCGTTCCGACGGGGCATCGGCCTGCTGGCGACACAACTGGGTGTCCCGGTCGTACCGATCGGTATCACCGGAACCTACGGCGTGTGGCCCAAGGGTCGGGCGCTTCCCACCTCGAGCCCGGTCACGGTGCGGATCGGAACACCGATCGACGTATGTGTCGACGCCGACCCCGTCGACATGGTCGAACGCCTGGAGCTTGCTGTCAGCGAGCTCGCCTGAGCTGACCACGGATCGGTGGTGGTCGGCTGGCCCGGGACGCCGCTCGCGTACGACCACCGGGACAGCAGCCCACCACCGGCTTCCATCTCGCTGCCCGTTCTCGATCCCGCAAGCGACTCGTGGGAGCGAAGCTTGAGAAGCCCAAACGAAGCACTGATTACCCGGCGATCCCCAGTGCTTCGAGTGCGCAGAAATGTCCGCCAGACGCCCCGCACGGTGGGCACCCAGTAGCCTCTAGCGCCACTCGGAGCTCTGCGCCGAGCTTGGAGAGGTAGACCTA
>JAOTYQ010000049.1 GCA_029861725.1 Acidimicrobiia bacterium
ACCCTGCCATTCGGTTCGAGCATGGCCGGGATCGTACCGGCGACAGTCGCGGCCGCCTGTGGTCGTCGGTGCGAGTGGCCGCTCGGGCCACGACCGACCCGGCGAGTTTCGACGAGGCAGCGATCGACGACGCAGCGCGCATGGCGCCCCGACCCCGGCGACACCGCCGACTGGCCGAGCGGCGCCCCGCACTCCGTCGGCATACTGCAGCGATGGACGCTCTCACCGCTCTCGTGACCAAGCGCGACAGGCGCAGCTACCAGCAGCGGCCCGTCGAGGCCGACGTGCTCACTCGGTTGCTCGGGGCGGCCCGCATGGCCGGGTCGGCCAAGAACCTCCAGCCGATCCGGGTGATCACGGTCACCGACCCCGACGCGAAGGCGGCGCTCACGGCCGGCGGCGATTTCGCTGCCCGGATCGATCAGCCGCCGGTGCTCGCCGTGTTCACCGTCCGATCCGACGCCGGGCCCCGGCGCCTGTTCGATGTCGGACGCCACGCTCAGAACCTGATGGTCGCAGCCAACGCCCTCGGCCTCGCCAGTTGCCCGGTCACCTTCCATCACCAGGACGTCGTCCGCTCGGTGCTCGGCATCCCCGACGACGTCGAAGCGCCCATCGTGGTCTCGCTCGGGTGGCCCGACTCGAGGCAGGTTCCCTCCCCGATCGACGGGGCGAGGGTTCCGCTCGACACCTACGCCATGGCCGAGCGCTGGCGAGCCTGATCGCCTGGGCTCTGCGCGAGCGCGCAAGGGGCCGAACGAGACCGAACGAGAGTGAACGAGAGTGAAACTGTCGTCGGTAGCGCCTACCGTTGTTGCCGGTGAGCGGGCAAGCTACATCGAACGGGGTCGGCCAGACGGTTGGAGCACTGGTGATTGAGCGTCCTGGGCGCGAACAGTCGCAGATCTTCGGGGAGGACGCCGCGCTCTACGAGCGCTTTCGCCCCGGGTACCCCCGCGAGCTGATGGAAGCCGTCGTCGCCGAAACCGGGCCAGGTCCGGTCTTGGAGATCGGTGCTGGTACCGGCAAGGCCACGAGAGCGCTCTCCGCGCTGGGCAAGCAGGTCCACGCCCTGGAACCGGACGGACGGATGGCCGCCTTGCTGCAGCTCAACTGCGGACCTGCTCTCTCCCGGGTCGATCACGTCACCCTGGAAGACGCCAACCTCCCCGACGCTGCGTTCGACCTGGCAGTCGCAGCGCAGACGTGGCACTGGATCGATCCTGAGATCGGCTACGACCGGGTGGCCGACGCGCTGATCCCCCACGGGCGGCTGGCCTTGCTGTGGCACCACCCGCAGCCGAAGCAGGGGCTGCTCGGGGAGGCGGTCGCGCAGCTCTACGCCCGGCTCGCCCCCGACCTCCCCTCCATCTGGCCAGGGACGAAGGCGAGCGATTTCGACCCGGCGCTCGAGCCGTTCGCCGCGACCAAGCGGTTCCGCTCCTGGACCAAGAGGGAACATCTCTGGCACCGTAGGCTCGACGCGCCGAGCCTCGTCGGGTGGCTGTGTTCCGGCTCCGAGCACCGGCTGCTGCCGATCGATCAGCGAACGGAGCTGATGACGGCCATGGCTGCCCTCGTGCAGGAGCTGGGCGGGGAGGTCGTGGTCAACATGATCACTGTCGCCCACACCGCGTACCGGGTCTGACACCACCGCGCTTTCATCGGCCAGCCGTTCACGGCGAGTGGTCAGCGGTCAGTTCGACAACGGTGCGCTCAGGTTGGGCCCCAGGCTGCCGATACAGCTTGGGTGAGCAACCACGGACTTCGAGTCTCGAGCGCGATCGTCCCCCGCTACCGGCGGGTGGGGCTTCGAATGAGTTGCGTGGCCTGCGAGGTGGCGTGGACCGGACCGGCCGACTCGTCGTGCTGGGTGTGCGACGGGCCCGGCGTGCCCGGCCCTCCTCCATCGATCTACCCGGATCTCGACTAGCAGGGCTCAGCCTGCTGCGAACCGCGGGGAGCGCTCGATACGGATTAGCTCGCCGGCACCCACGGCGCATCGCGCCGCTCTCGAAACGCTGCGATCCCGGCTGCAGCCTCGTCGGACTGGAACAGCGATCTCGACAGGGCTGCTGTCCAGTCGAACGCATCGTCCCGACCCATGTCGGGCACCTTGGTGATCAGTTCCTTGCAGGCGGCGAGAGCCATCGGCCCGCACCGGACGACCATCGACACCAGCTCGCCCAGCGCATCGTCGATCTCGGCCACCGGAACCGCCCGGTTGATCAGGCCGACCTCGGCCGCCCGGGTCGGTGTTATCCGGTCGCCGGTCAGGAACAGCTCGCTGGCGTCGGCCCGGCCCAGCTTGGGTAGGCAGACGACCGAGATCACGGCGGGTGCCACTCCGAGCCTGGCCTCGGTGAAGCCGATCTTGGCGTCGTCCCGCATCACCGAGATGTCGCACACGGCGACGAGACCCACGCCGCCGCCCGTTGCGTGACCGTCGATCCGGCCGAGCACTGGTTTCGGCGCGTCGAGGATGATGTTGAAGACGTCGACGAAGGTTCGGCGGGGCTCGCCCTTGGCCACGCCGGGCGTGTCGGCCTTCAGGTCGGCCCCGGCGCAGAACGTGTTCCCGGTGTTGGTGAGCACGACAGCTCGGACCGCGTCGTCGGCCATGGCCCGGTCGAGGTCGTCGGCGAGGCTGTTCACGAGTTCTTCCGACAAGCTGTTCTTTCGCTCCGGTCGGTTGAGCGTGATCGTGGCGACGCCTGACGCCACCTCGTACAGCGTTGCGTCATCGGATGATTCCCGGTTGCTGTCGGCCATGGGCCAAAGCATGGCCGCTGGCCGCGCCGCGGTCGAGCCAACCGCCTACCCTGGCGGGCCATGCCCTCGATCTTCTCCCGCATCATCGCCGGTGAGCTGCCGGGACGCTTCGTGTGGAACGACGACCTGTGCGTCGTCATGGTCGACATCCGGCCGCTCCACCCGGGGCACTGCCTGGTTATCCCGAAGGTCGAGGTCGATCACTGGGTCGACCTCGAGGCGGAGACCGCAAACCACCTGATGTCCGTGGCCCGCACTGTCGGCCGGGCCCAGCGGGAAGCGTTCCCGTGCAAACGGATCGGCCTGCTGATCGCCGGCTACGAGGTGCCTCACACCCACGTGCACGTGATCCCCACCGACACCATGGCGGACTTCGATTTCCGCAACGCTGACCCGTCGGCCAACTCCGCCGATCTCGACGCCGTCGCTGACAAGCTCCGAGCCACGCTCACCGCTCACGGCCACGGCGGCAGCGTTGCAGCCCCACCCGCCGAAACTGCGTGAGTTGACCGCCGCTCACACCACATCTCATGTAGTCAATTCGCGCAGTATGGCGGCGCGGTGCTCGTCGAGGCTCGGTGGTGGCCGATACACGTTGGCTGGCGTAGCGGTGAACTTGACCGGGCAGGCGACCTCGACGGTTGGCCGGTGGTGGGGATGGTCGACGGAGACGAGCATCTGCCGGGCCCGGACGTGGGGGTCGTCGGCCCACTCGGGAGGACCCATCACCGGTCCAACCGGGACCCGACCCCCGAGTAGCGTCAGCAGCTCGGCCGTGGTGTGGCCCCCCGCCCAGTCGGAGACGACCTGATCGACCAGATCGCGGCGAGCGAGGCGGTCGGCACCGGTGGCCAAACCGTCGTCGTCTAGCAGGTCGGCTCGGCCCATCAACGCACAGAGCGTCTGCCAGTGATCGTCGCGGGGCGCAGCGATGGCGCAGTGACCGTCGACCGTCCGGTAGATGTCGAAGGGGACCACGTCGGCGGTGGCACTGCCCGACGGTTCGTAGCGCCGACCCTCGTAGTCCCACATCGTCTGAGCCTGGGTGCACAGTGCCATGACCGCATCGACCATTGCGACGTCGAGGAACTGGCCCTCACCGGACTCCCGAGCGTGATGAATCGCCGAGACCAACCCGAGGGCCGCCAGCATGGCCGGAACGAGGTCGCCGATGATCGGCCCGGCCCGCATCGGGTGCTCACGATCGGGACCGGTCATCGCCACGAGCCCACCCATCGCCTGGGCGATCACGTCGAACGCCGGCCAGTCAGCATACGGACTCCTCCCGGTGCGCGGATCGCCGAAACCCCTGATGGCTGCGTACACGAGGCGGGGGTTGCGCTGCCGAAGGACGTCCCAGCCGACCCCCAAGCGGTCGAGCACCCCGGCCCGCATGTTCTCGACGAGCCCATCGGCGGTGGCGGCCAGATCGAGGAACGTGTTGCGGTCGCGGTCGTCGTTCAGATCGAGGGCCACGCTCAGCTTGTTGCGATTCCGGGCCGCGAACCGTCCACCGTAGGGTCCGTCGCCCTCGCCCTCGCCCTCGCCGTGGTCGAGACGGGGCCGGGCGTGGCGCACGAACTCACCATCGGGCGGCTCGATCTTGATGACCTCCGCCCCGAAGTCGGCGAGCAGCATGGCGGCGTAGGGCCCGGCGGCGGCGTGGGTGACATCGAGGATGCGAAGGTCCCGGAGGGGCCCGGTCGGCTGAGTGTCCATCCCAAGAACTCAGCACCGATCGCCTGGATCCACCACTTCGCAGCACCACGCCCACCGGCGAGCGGGCGGGCGCTACGCTGACGCTCCCCGGACTCGAACCCCTCCGGTACCACCAGGAACCCGGCTGTGACGATCTTGACCCCCGACTTCTACAGCTACCGGTGGCTACCGCTGACGCGAGCCGACCGGGTCGTCGACGGCGCCCTGATCGAGTGTCCGGACGCCGCCGACGATGCTCTCCGGGCCGATACACCTGCGGCCGAGACCGACCGCAAATCCGAACCCCCAGCCGAAGAGGTCGAGCCATGAGCCAGTCCGTGTTCATCACCTGCGCGATCACCGGAGCCGGCGACACCGTCGGCAAGTCGGACAAGGTGCCCGTCACCCCGGCGGCGATCGCAGCGTCGTCGATCGAAGCCGCCAAGGCCGGTGCGGCGATCGTGCACATCCACGTCCGCAACCCGGAGACCGGTGCCCCGGCCCGGGCTCCCGAGCTGTACGCCGAGGTCGTCGACCGCATCCGGTCGAGCGACACCGACGTCGTCCTCAACCTCACGTCCGGGATGGGCGGCGACCTGACCCTCGGCTCGGTGGAGCAACCGCTCCCACCCCAGGAGGAGGGCACCGACATGGCCGGGGCGAGCGAGCGCCTGGCCCACGTGCATGAGTTGCGGCCCGAGATCACCACGCTCGACTGCGGCACGATGAACTTCGGCGAGGGCGATTACGTGATGACCAACACGCCAGCGCTCCTGGCCGAGATGGCCCGCCAGGTGCAGGAGCTGGGTGTCAGACCCGAGATCGAGGTCTTCGACACCGGTCATCTGCTCCTCGCCAAGTCGCTCGTCGATCGCGGGCTCATCGACGATCCGGTCATGGTCCAGCTCTGCATGGGAATCCCGTGGGGTGCTCCCGACGACCTCAACACCTTCCTCGCGATGGTCAACAACGTTCCGGATTCGTGGACGTTCTCCGCGTTCTCCATCGGGCGTAACCAGCTGCCCTACGTCGCCTTGGCCGCTACCGCCGGGGGCAACGTCCGGGTCGGCCTGGAGGACAACATCTACCTCGAGCGGGGCGAGCTCGCCACCAACGCCGGGCTCGTCAAGCGGGCGGTGACGATCCTCGAGGCCATGAACTACTCGGTCGCCGGCCCCGACGACGTCCGGGCGGAGTTGGCGCTGACCCGCCGTGGCTGACCCCGCCAGCCCCGACGCGGCGTCGCTCGACGGACCGATGGCGGTCATCGGCTGCGGGGTGATCGGCAGCGGTTGGGTGGCTCGGCTCGCGCTGTGCGGCCTCGGCGTGCGCTGGTTCGACCCCGCTCCGGCGGCTGGTGATCGGCTCGGAGTCGTCCGCAGCAGAGCTCGGCGGGCGTGGCAGGCGCTCGGCATCGCGGCGGCGAACGATGAAGGACCCGTGGTCCGGGTCGGATCGATCGGTGACGCAGTGCAGGGTGCGGCGGTCGTGTTCGAGTGCCTGCCCGAGCGGCTCGACGTGAAGCGCGCCGCCTACGTCGATGTGGAGGCCGATGCCCTGCCGGCTGCGCTGATCGCCTCGTCGACCTCGGGGATCAGGCCAACCGACCTGCAGGCCGAGCTGATCGCACCGGAGCGGCTCGTCGTGGCCCACCCGTTCAACCCGGTCTATCTGCTTCCGCTCGTCGAGGTCGTAGCGGGAGCAAAGACCTCAGCAGCGTCCGTCGAGACGGCGACCGCATTTCTTCGTCAGCTGGGCATGCATCCGCTCCACGTCCGGGTCGAGGTCGATGCGTTCATCGCGGACCGGCTCCTGGAAGCCGTCTGGCGGGAAGCCTTGTGGTTGATCAACGACGGTGTGGCGACGACCGAGGAGGTCGACGACGCCATCCGGTTCGGCTTCGGTCTGCGATGGGCCCATATGGGGCTCTTCGAGACCTATCGGGTGGCCGGAGGCGACGGCGGCATCGCCCACTTCCTCGGTCATTTCGGGGAGTCGTTGACGTGGCCGTGGTCGAGGTTGACCGACACGCCCGAGCTGACCGCCGAGCTGATCGCCACGATCGCCGCCCAATCCGACGCTCAGACCGGTGACCGGACGATCGCCGATCTGGAGGAGGCCCGTGACACCAACCTGGTAGCCCTGCTGGCGGCCCTCGCCGCCAACGATGCGGCCGCCGGCCGTGTCATCAGCGAGCAGCGGCGGCGTGTAGGCGGGTAATCGCTCAGCGCCCGTCTGGTCGGACCGCTTTCGGCCCCGACCCGACCCGTAGGAGCGCCTCCAGAGGACCGACACGGAAGAACCGAGTCCACGTGAACGCAGCGGCCATGAACCCGAAGTAGATCGCGGCGACCGTCAGCAGCTCCTGACCGAACGATGTGGTCGAGGGGATCGGGACGACCATCGTGAGCGCAACCTGGAACACGTAGAACGTCAGGGCCAAGCGACCGAGCGCCACGACCGGTGACACGGCGCCGCCGGCCCGCGGGACGATCAGCAGGGATGCGCCGACGACGGCCAGCGAGGTTCCCGCTGCGCTCACCACCCACACCGGCATCTGCCCGTGGCCCGTATCGTCGAGGATCCGCTCCCAGAAGAATCGGGTGGTGTCGAACCCGGACACGTTGGCGGCCTGGCGGGCGGCCTCGAAGCTGGTTTCGTCGACGCCCCACCCGTCGATCATTGCACCGGCGGCCATCAGCGATCCGATCCCGACGATGAGCCCGACGACGGTCAGCGCGCCGGCCACCCGGTCCGAACGAAGGTCGAGCCGTCCGATCCAAACCCCGAGGATGAAGAACGACGCCACCGGGAAGAACGGGTAGTAGCCGTCAAAAAGCAGGGCTCGGATCACGTACAACGGGTCGGTCAGATCGTCGAACGCGATCTCGTTGCGGGGAGAGGTGCCGAGCACTTGATACGTCCAGCCGCCAGCGGCGGCGACCAGGGCGGCGAGGACGAGCAGCATTCGGTCGGTCAGGCGCCGGAACAGGGGAGCGAGGGCGAAGAACAGCCCGTACGACTGCAGCACGACGGCGACCCACCGGCTGAGCTCGTCGACGATGAGGCCGAGCGCGAACACGATCACGGCTCTGAGCAGCAGCGCCCGATCCTGGTGCATGAGGCGCTCAGCCGCGAGCGTCACCCCGATCCCGCCGAGCAGCATGAACAACGGCATCGCTCGGCCCAACATCGAAGCGGCGAAGACGTCGACGGCGCTCCCCGAGTCGTCGGGCCACACGTAGTGCACGACCACCATGCCTGCCATCGCCAGTGCCCTTGCGACATCGAGCCCGATGATCCTCGTTGTCGACGGTGCGGTCAACGCCGGGCGCGGCGGCTCGACCTGGGCGATCATCGGCTCAACGGTACGGGCGACGGGTTGCGAAGCCACGGGGTTACGTGCCTACGCACCACTAGCGGAGATCGACAATCGAGCGGCGCCAGGTGAGCGCGATCCCGAGCCCGATCGTGGCCAGTCCCACCCAACGCATCGTGAGGACGGGTCCGAGCAGGGGTGCCAGCAGGCTCGACACCAGTGCGCCGATCGGGAGCGCACCGACGAAGCCCAACATCATGAGGCCCATCACCCTGCCCATCATCTCCGGCGGCGTGTGGGACTGCATCAGCGTGCGATGGCTGGCCATGGCCACCCCGGCGTTGACGCCCCAGGCGGCCATGACGACGATCGCGACCCAGTAGTTCGCCGCCAGGCTGAGAAGGAACTGGCCGAGACCGAGCCCAACGCCGATGTAGCGGGCGACGTTCACCCCGTGTCGCATCGAGGCCCGACCGGCGACGGCAGCGGAGCTGGCCAGCATGCCAACCCCGAACGCGCCCAGCACGACACCGGCCGCTGTAGAGCTTCGGCCGTACACCTCGTCGACGACGCGAGGCATCGACACCTGCATGACGCTGAACGAGCCCCCGAGCAAGATCGACAGCAGCAGCAGCGTCCGGAGTGGCTCGCGGCCCAAGCCGAAGCGGGCGCCGGCGGTGATGGCGGCCGCCATCGAGTCGTGCTCGTCCGGCCGGCTCTCGGCCTCGGTAGGGATGTCGACGCGGACCATCAGCGCCAGCGCCCCGAACGTCGCCACGGTGAGGAGCCCGAACCCGCCCGCGTCGCCGAACAGGTCGATAGCGACTCCGCCCAGCGCCAATCCAGCGAAGCTCGCGGCCTGTCCGCCGCCGTTCTGGAGGGCCGCTGCGTTCATCAACCGTTCGGGAGGCACTAGCAGCGGCACGATGGCCTGGATGTTCGGCATGTTGATGCTGACGGTCGTCCCGATCATCAGGGCGGCAACGCCGGCCCAGCCAGTCGAGGCCCGTCCGGTCGCGATCAGGGCGGTGAACGCTGCCAGCGCGAAGACGGTCGCTGCGGTCCAGATCACGAACAGGCGCTTTCGGTCGACCCGGTCGGACCACGCACCCGCCGGTACCGACAACACCATGGCCGGCAGACCGAGCGCGATAGCGACGAGCCCCTCAGCCGAGGGCCAGTCGGTCAGAGTGACGACGAGCCAGATGAACGTGAACCGGAGGGTCCCGTTGACGCCTGCGTAGAGGACTTGGGCGATCCAGAAGGTGCGGAAGTTCCGATCGCCGAGTAACTGCCGCACCGGCGACGTCGTCGGGTCGCCAACGGCCTCTCCCACCTCCACAGTGTAGAACCGGCCCCCACGACGCCGTCAGGTGGCGTCCACGTCGTGGATCGCATCGATCGAGGAACTCTGCGGTGGCCGACGGACCGCAGCCGATGGCTGCGACACTGGGGCCGTGGCCAACCGCAACGATGCGATGTCCCAACAGCGGGCAGGGGCCGCCCCGGCGGCTTCGAACCGTGGGTCCGGTGCCGGCACAACGGTCAGCCGCCGCCAGTTCGTTCTCGCCGGCGGTGCGATCATCCTCGCCGCCTGTACCGGCGACGGTTCGGGACCCGTCGCACAGCCGTTCCCCAGCAGCGGGTCGGGCCCCACCACCGCCGACGAGACAACCTCGTCGGCGGTGGTGGCTTCCAACGGTGCCGACCGGGGAGCCAGCTCGTTCGATGCGCTGACCGCAGCCCAGTTCGACTCGATCCCGACGTGTCTCCTCCTCCCCGAGATGACGACCGGACCGTTTCCGCTCGACGAGCAGTTCGAACGGGCCGACATAACCGAGGGCTATCCCGGGCACCCGACGCGGCTCGGGCTTCGGGTCGTCGATGGCAACTGCGGCCCGGTTGCGGGGGCCTCCGTCGAGGTCTGGCACACCGACGCCAGCGGGGACTACTCAGCGTTCGTCGACAACGGTGGGGGGAAGGACGAGGGCCTCGGTACGACGTTCCTGCGGGGGACCCAGCGAGCGAACGAGGCAGGCATCGTTGAGTTCCACACGATCTATCCCGGCTGGTATCCGGGTCGGGCCGTCCATGTCCATCTCCGGGTGCGCGTCGATGGCGCCCCCGTGCTCACGTCGCAGCTGTTCTTTCCCGACGACGTCACCTCGACGGTGTTCACCTCGGAGCCCTACGCCGAGTTCGGACCACCCGACACCACGAACGGAACCGACCGCCTCGCCGGCGACGTCGAGGTCAGCCGCGTCATGCTCACGACGATGGAGACCGACACGGTCGGCGGCCGTGGCACGCTGGCACTCGCTAACCTCGGGGTCGGCACCAGGTCGTGACGATGATTCATCAGCTGCGAACCTACGAGATCTTCGAGCACAACAAGGCGGCATTCCAGCAACGCTTCGACCAGCACGCCTGGCGGATGATGAAGCGCCACGGCTTCGAGGTCTTGGCGTTCTGGGAGGCGGTCGACAACGGTGGACCGGTCTTCGTGTACCTCCTCCAGTGGCCCGACGAGGCGACCACGGACGACGCCTGGCGCTCGTTCCTGGCCGACGAGGAGTGGAGCAGCATCAAGGCGGCAACGTCGGCGAAGCATGGTCAGCTCGTCGATCTCGACGCCGCGTAGGCCGGGGTGATCATCAATCAGCACATGGCGCTGGCGCCCGCCTTCGTAGATCGTGAGCGGGCCAGGAGGTGCGACGGCACCTTCCATCTTCGGTTCCGTGGCGGCGGAGACTTCACGTACCGGATCAACGACGGGATCCTGCAGGTCCAGCCGGGTCGGCCCGAGCGAGCCGACTGTCACATCGTCGCCGATCCGGTCGCGTTCGTGCTTGTCTCGCTCGGACGCATGAGCTCCCTACGAGCTGGGCTGCTCGGCAAGATCATCGGCTACGGCCGAAGGCCCTGGCTGCTCGGTCGGTTGGCCAAGGTACGGGTCGACGGCGTCTGAGTCAGCGGTGAACGTAGCCGAGTGCGGAAACTTCGGCATACAGGTTGGGCATCGGTTGTACAAGATCAGGATCTGAATGAGTCGAGGACAGGCGACTCACGAGAGAGGATCGATGAATGCATCGTGCAGTACCCGCGCCGCGAGGGCGCTCCGTGACGCGCTGGCTGGGGAGCGAGGTCTGATGAGCCGGCTCGACGATGTGGTCGCGTCGATGACCGCCGAAGGTACTGGGCTGGGTCTTCGGTTGGGTCGCGTGGTTATTGCCGACCACAATCCGCGGTGGTCGGCACTCTACGCGGACCTGGTGCCGGAACTGCGGGCGGCCCTCGGCGAGCATTCCGTCGAGATCGAGCACGTCGGCTCGACCGCCGTGCCCGATCTCGTGGCGAAGCCGATCCTCGACGTAGTCGTTGGCCTGCCCGAGCCGATCGATCCGCCCGCCGTGATCGCGGCCCTCGGTGACGCCGGGTTCAGATTCGACGGCGACCTCGGGCGTTGCGGCGGCCTGTTGTTCCTGCTCGAATCGGTGCCCGATCTCGTCCTGGCCAACGTGCACGTCGTCGAGGTCGACGGCCAGCAGTGGCGACGGTACCTCGCATTTCGTGACGGCCTCCGGGTGAGCGAGGAGCTCCGCCGCCAGTACGGTCGGCTCAAGGCCGACATCGCGAAGCGATACGCCGACGATCGGGACGGATACAGCCGGGCGAAGTTCGACTGGGTACTTCGGACCGTGCGCGACCTCGATCGCCCCTGGGACCGACGACTTCCGCGGTGACGCGATCGTGCCGCGGCCGCGTACTGGTTCCCTGTTACTGCTTCACGGTGAGCCACGAGCCGAGGTCCATCCCCAGCAGCTCCCCGCTTCGGTGGATGTCCTCTCGGAAGATGTCGATCAGCACCCTCCGGTCGGCCGGATCCAGCGGCTCATAGGCCACTTTGGTCGTGAGCCTGCGCACCCGTCGCTCGACGGCTCGTCTCGGGCGACCCGGTAGGACCCCAGTGAACTTGTTGAGCCGCTGGGTCTCGTGGAGCCACTCGTCGAGACGCCGGCTCCTCGGTACCCGGGTCTCGTTGTACTTCTTGCCCGTTTCCGGTGTGAAGCTCGGGTCCACCCCGAGGAAGCCGTAGACGTCCTGCATGGTGCCGACCGGGTCGGCGGTGAGGTCGTCGTAGCGATAGACCCGGATCTGCTTTCGATCGAAGTGGCGAAGGTAGTTCTCCAGATCCTGGGAGTAGAAGCTCTCGCGCAGACCGAGCCGGCTCACCTCCTCCGGGAACGGCCCGCAGGCCGGTATCGGCTGCGGCAAGGCCCGGATCGCCTTGCTGAAGCCCGCCGGGCCGGACAGATCGTCGACCCCCTGCTGGTGCATCTCCCTGATCGACGCCCGGTCGAGATCCTTGATCGATGAGCGGTAGAAGAACGTGTATTGCGAGTATGCCCGGTCGGCGGGATCCCGGAGGAAGGCGAGCAGCTTGACCTCGGGCAGGGCAGCTCGCATCTGCTCGGCAGCATCGGCCGACCAGTGCAGGTACTGGGGGGAGGCCTCTCCCCAGGCCTTCTCGCCACGGACCGGTTGGAAGTGGCGCCGGTACTCTTCCAGGTTGTTCGCCTTGCGCGACGTCTTCCCGTCGTCGTTGCCGAAGTACCGGATCTCCTTTCGAGACGACACGCCGATCTCCGGGTGTTCGCCCAGGTAGCGGTATGCCGCGGTCGTTCCCGCCTTGGGGGCGCCGATCACGAGGAAGGTGGGAAGCCGCCCGGCCTCCTCTGCGCCGGCGGGCGGTGTCGTCGATGTCGATTCCATGAGCATCAGTTCCGATCCGGGCTCTCGGCGGCCAGTGCTGGTTGGCGTGCTCGCAGGATGGTGCGGCGCAAGTCTGCCACGTGGGCCGCCGTGAAACAGCGTGGACTGGAGCCAACCCATCTCGTGTGCGGAAGATTCCGCATCGACACCGAGGCTCACGAAGCCGGCCGGGCCTACCCGGTCCTGGCTGATCCGGGGGCCGGGTCGCCCATCTCGGCCGTGACGGCGACCAGGGCCTGAGGTGCGGCCGGTGACGTATCGCAATTGTCATGCGTCGGCGGAAGGCGTCACATCGGCAAGCCGCTTGGCGAAGTCGCAGCCGACGGCCCTGAGCTGGCAGAGTCGCGGTATGGACTTCGAGAAGCTCGCCCAAGATCGGCGCAGCGTGCGGGGCTACAAGCCCGACCCCGTCTCCAAGGAGCTGCTCGACGAGATCATCGCCGTTGCCACCAGCGCACCGTCGTCGATGAACACACAGCCTTGGCACTTCCACGTGGTCACCGGTGAACCACTGGAGCTGATCCGGGCCGGGAACACCGAGAAGATGATGGCCGGAGCGCCGCCCGATCGCGAAATACGTAGCCACGGCGGTTACCAGGGGGTGCACCGGGACCGGCAGAAGGAGGTGGCCGGTCAGCTGTTCGAGGCGATGGGCATCGGGTGGGACGACAAGGACCAGCGCCGCGATTGGGCAATGCGCGGCTTCCGGCAGTTCGACGCGCCGGTGTCCGTCGTCGGCACGATCGACCGAGTCCTCGCCGACAGCACCGTGGCCTACTTCGATCTGGGCGCCGCCGTCTACGGCATGGTCTTGGCTGCGTGGGAGCGCGGGCTTGGGAGCGTCATCAACGGGCAGGGGATCAGCCAGTCCTCGGTCGTGCGGGCACACGCCAACATCCCCGAAGACGAGATCATCGTCATCACCGTGGCCATGGGGTTCCCCGCCGACGAGTACGCTGCCAACGACGTCCAGTCGCGGCGCCGACCGGTCGACGATGTCGTCACCTACGTTGGCTTCGATTGACCGGACTCTCCGTTTCGGGCATGCCGGAGATGTGGTCCCGTCGTGATCACGGTGGGGCAATCGGGGCCACGTAGAGTCCCTCGCCCAGGTGATCGACATCGGCGGCGATCAGGACTGGGCTGCTACGTTCGGCGAACGCGGCGATCCAGGGGAGACCGATGAGCATTCCGACCGAACCGGTGGGCAGCGTCCCACGCAGTCCCGAGCTGCAGGCGGCGATGGCAGCGCATGCCGCTGGCGAGTTGAGCTCCGACGCGCTCGACGAGCTGTTCGATGCCGCCGTTGCCGATACGCTCGCTCGCTTCGAGGCGACCCGCTCGCCGGTCGTCTCCGACGGCGAGCAGACGAAGTCGAGCTTCGCCACCTACCCGCTGGAGGGGATGACGTCGCTCTCGCCCGACGGCGTGGTGATCCCGTTCGCCGACGGCCACGAGCGCCAGCTCCCGGTGCTCACCGCCGGTCCGTTCGTGTACCAGAACCAGGCCGGACCCTACGTCGAGCGGGCCAAGAGGTTCACGACCTTGCCCGTCAAGCAAGCGGTGATCTCGGCCTCGGCCATGGGGCTGCTGTATCCCCAGGAGGGGATCGCCGGCTACGACCAGGAGCAGTTCATCGACGACCTCGTCGCCCAGTCGGCGGCCGACATCCGCAGCTGCTTCGATGCCGGGGCCGACAGTGTCCAGGTCGACTTCACCGAAGCACGACTCGCGCTCAAGCTCGACCCCTCCGGCGCGGTGCTGCAGCAGTTCATCCAGCTCAACAATGCCGTTTTCTCGCGGTTCTCGACCGATGAGCGGCAGCGCATCGGTGTGCACACCTGTCCCGGTGGTGATCACGACTCGACCCATTCCGCCGACGTCCCCTACACCGACCTCATACCGGCATTCATGACGCTCGACTGCGGACGGTTCTTCATGCAGATGGCGAGCGAGGCCGATCCGAGCCCGGCGCTGGCCTTGGTCGCCGAGCACTTGAAGCCGAACCAGCGTGTCTACGTCGGGGTCATCGACGTGTGCGACGAGGAAATCGAGTCGGCGGAGACGGTGTGCGACCGGGTGAAGGCGGCGGCCGAGCACATCCCGGTGGCCCAGCTGGGCACGACCGATGACTGCGGCTTCTCGCCGTTCAGCGACGACGTGGTGACGAGTCGCGATACCGCGTTCGCCAAGATCGCCGCTCGAGTCGAAGGAACCGAGCTGGCGGCCGAGCAGCTCGGCTAGAACTCCAGGAACCCCCCTGCGGGTTCACCCGGGCCTCCGCCCCGGCGCACACTAGTTCTCCTCGGTCGATCGTGCGATGTCGTTGCGGTGATGCAGCAGCTCGTGGCCGCTCTGCGTCGACAGAGCCCAGGGCTTCGTCGACGAGATCGGCCGCTCCTCGAACGGCGGCGATCGCGTGCTGCCGATCCCACTGCGATGCATCGAAGCTGCAGTCTTCACATGCTTCGTTTGGCATCTCCGTCGCCATCTCGAGAACCGTAGTGGGGCGATCTCGCCGGGAACCTGACCAACGACTCTTCGCTCCGTGGCACGACCACCACGACGATCCCTTCATGATTGAGGACGCGACGACCGTGCCGGTCCCCGCTGCCGTCAAGGACCTGAGTGGATGCGCGGCGCGGGCCAACGCTCTGCTCCTGCAGGGTCGGCTCGAGCGGCCGAGCGAGCACCGTGGTCGCCGGCTCACGTTCGCCAACGGGACCACGGCCACCGTTTACCGTGAGACGAGGCTACGCCGCCTGCCACCCGTCGACCCTGCCATCCTCATCGTTGGCTTCACGCTGCGTGTGATCGCCAGCCCTCGGGCCCACGCAGCGTTCCGGGTCGAGAGCCTGCTCAACACCATCCTGTTCGTTGGGTTTCGCGGTTTCGTGTCGAAGCTGTGGCTCGCCCACGATGAGCGTGCCCAATATCGAGGCTTCTACGAGTGGGATGGTTCGGAGCAGGCCAAGCGCTATGTCGGCGCCCTCCGTCACGTGCTCGGCCTGGTCAGCGTGCCCGGATCGATCGGCCATCGGGTGCTGCCGGGTCTGACTCGAGACGAGGTCCTCCGCAGTCGTGGCGAGGTGATCACCGGAGCAACATCAGCAGGGGCGCACGACTGGTGGCGCCTCGTCGACGTCCGGCCCCCGCTCCGATGAGTGGAGCGAGCTGACCCGCTATCGCGAACCCCAATCTTTGGCACCCGCACTCAGGCAGCCGACTCCTCGGCTGCGAGCTCCGTTGCGAGGAGATCGGCCACCGGCCAGGGATCGGCCCCGGTCAGCGCACCAGAGGGGAGGCGACGGCGGTAGTGGTAGTAGTACGCCGTCGCATGCGACGTTCCGAACGTCCTCCCGGCTCGAGCCGAGGCGCGGACACAGGCCACGATGCGCGAGACCCGCGGCCAGTCCTCCTGGCGACAGGCCTGCCCCATCGGGATCATCAGCAGGTCTGGCCAGTCGGGCTGCCCGCCGGAGGCCCGCAGCTCGTCGAGCGCCTTCGCCAAGGGCTGGCACCGGTCTTCGCCGAGCTCGCAGGCGAAGACCGCGTCGTCGATTGCGTCGTGCCAGCTCACCGGGTGACCGCTGCTGCGGTGATAGTCGAGCAGGCGTCGGTACGCGACGTTGGCCGCCGACCAGCGCCCGGTCATCACCTCGAGCGTGAGGAGCTGGGACAGGATCGCCTGGTTCTCGAACCCGTCGGCGGTAGCGATGGCATCCGCTTGCTCCAGCAGCTCTCGAGCACGATCGAAGTGCTGGCGCCCGAACGCCTCGACGCCGGCGAGCATGCCGAGCGCCATCGCCTCGAGACGGGCATCGCCGGCGGCCGATGCCGAGCGCGCTGCATCGGTGAGCAGGTCCTCGGCCCGGTCGGGGTCGGTCGCACCGAAGGGACTCCCGTGCATGGTCAGCGCGACCGAAGCAAGCGCGTCGTCACCGAGCGAGCTGGCGAGCTCGACAGCCTGCCGACCGCTGTCGCCCCGGCGCGAGAGACCTGACTGGACTGTCCCCGCCTCACGGGAGGCGATCAACAGTAGGCACCGGACCCGATCATCGAGTGGCCCCGCTAGCAGCTGTCCGACTGCCCGCCGCAGCGGCGGAGGGATCGGAAGGAACCGCCAGATGAGGCCCGGCATCGTCAACAGCGTCGCCGCCTCATGAAGGCGGTCCTCCTCCTCGAGCCAGTCCGCGACGGCGATGATGTTGTCGACCTCGGCGGCCCATCGCGTCCCGAGGCGGGGCAGCATGAACCGGTCGCTGAACGGAACGGCCTCCGCTGCGGAGCAGAAGTAGTGGGCATGACGGTTACGGGTGTCCTGGGTCGCGCCGGCTGCCAGCAGTTGCTGTAGACCGTAGATGCGGACGGTCTCGAGCATTCGATACCGGCTCCTGTCCGCCCGGGCCTCGCGCTCCACCAGCGACTTCGACACCAGCGAGTGGAGCACGACGGCAACAGCTGCCCCCGACCTCGGACGGCACACCCCCTCGGCCGCCTCGAGGGTCCACCCTCCGGCAAAGACCGACAGCTGGCTCAGCACGTCCCGCTCGTCGGGCTCCAGCAGGTCCCACGACCAGTCCATCATCGCCTGCAAGGTCTGCTGTCGGGGCAACCGACGACGACGGCCCCCAACGAGCAGCCGGAACCGGTCGTCAAGCCGTTCCGCCAGCTCGACAGGCGAGAGATGCGCCAGCTGGGCTGCTGCCAGCTCCAGCGCCAGCGGGATCCCGTCGAGCCTGGCGCAGATCTCGACCATGGCCTCTTGCGACGCATCGTCGAGGGCCAGATCGGGTCGAACGCGCCTGCCACGGTCGACCAGCAGCCGCACGGCAGCGCTGGTAACCGTTCGGGTCTCGAGTGATGGCACGGTGAACAACGACTCACCGTCGAGCTGCAGCGCCTCGCGCGAGGTCGCGAGGACACGCCCCTGCGGACCGGCGACGAGGACGGCTTCGACGAGCTCGGCCACACCGTCGATGAGATGCTCACAGTTGTCGACCACGACCAAGAGGCTCCGGGAAGAGACGAAAGCCGCAACCGACTCGAGGTCATCCGAGCCAACGGTCATTCCCACCGCGTTGCCGACTGCGGCGCTGATCTCTGCGGGGTCGTCGATGGCGGCGAGCGGGGCGAAGAAGACCCCATCGTCCAGCTCGTCGACGAGATCGGCAGCAACCGCCAGGGCCAATCGGGTCTTTCCGGCACCCCCGACCCCTGTCAGGGTGACGAGACGATGACCCCGGACCAGGTCGGCGACCGTGGCGATGTGCGCGCTGCGACCGAACAGCTCGGTCGTCTGGACGGGCAGGTTGTGGCGGGCCCGGTCGAGCGTCCTCAAGCCAGGGAAGGTGTCACCTCCGACCT
>JAOTYQ010000050.1 GCA_029861725.1 Acidimicrobiia bacterium
TCAACGGCTCGTGGCGGCGGCCGGTGGGGGGAGGAACTGGTGTTCGGCGCGGGGCGCCTCACCTGGAGTTTGGCCTTTGGCCAAACATCCCCCGCTCAACGGCTCGTGGCGGTGGCCGGTGGGGGGAGGAGCTAGTGTTCGGCGCGGGGCGCCTCACCTGGAGTTTGGCCTTTGGCCAAACATCCCCCGCTCGGCGCTCAACAACAAGGAAGTGTCGATCCGTTGACTGCAAGGACCTAGCCGATGGCTGACGAGTTCGTGATGCCGAAGCTCGGGCTGACGATGGAGGCCGGCACGATCGTGCGCTGGCTCGTAGCCGACGGCTCGGAGGTGGCGCCGGGGCAGCCGGTTCTGGTGATCGAGACCGAGAAGGTCGAAACGGAGGTCGAAGCGACCACCACCGGCCGGCTCCATCAGACCGGCCTGGTCGGCGAGGAGTATCGCTGCGGGGCCGGCATCGGATGGTTCCTCGTCGCAGACGAGACCGCCCCTCCCGCCCCCTCCGCGGCTCCGACCGCGCCCGCCGCCGGGCCGGCACCGGCTCCGGCCGTGGTTGGCGGAGCCGTCGATGGCTCCCCGCCGGCGGCCGGATCCGAGGTTCGGCGGGCGGCGACCGGGATCGGCGGCCGCCTGCTCGCCTCACCGAACGCCCGCCGGGTCGCGGCCGCCGCCGGGATCGACCTCGTCTTCGTCGAGGGCACCGGTCCGGGCGGGCGGATCACTTCCGAGGACGTCCAGGCCGCCGTCGCTGCCGGGACGCCCGCGACCGCCGCGGCCCGGTCGCCGGGTTCGACAGCAGCGGTTCCGGCCCCGTTGAACGCGCCACCGTCGCCTCGGTCGGCCGGCAACGGGGGCGAAGCGCGTCTGGCCACCGCCGCCGCTCGCAGCCTGGCCGACCTGCTCGGCATCGACCTCGCCGCCGTCGCTCCGGCCGGCATCGACAACCGGGTGAGCCGAGACGATGTCGCCGCTCACGTTCGAGCGCTGCTGGCCCGCCCGGCCGGCGCCGACCTCGATACGCCTAGTGCGCCGTTGCTCCAGGAGCCGTCCTCGGTGGTGCCGCTGACCGGCATGCGGCGCACGATCGCGGACCGCATGGCGTCGTCGCTCCGGTCCATGGCGCAGCTCACGCTCACGATAGATGTCGGGATGGATGGTGTCGTCGCCGACCGGGAGCGACGGGCTCAGCGCGGAACGGCACCGGGATACACCGACTACGTGATCGCGGCTACGGCCCAGGCCCTCGTCGAGCACCCGCGGGTCAACAGCCAGGTGACCGCTGACGGGATCGCCCTGCTCCCGTCGGTGCACGTCGGGATGGCGGTTGCCCTCGACGACGGCTTGATCGTGCCCGTCATTCGCAACACCCTCGCCCTCGACCTCGGTGCGCTCGCCGCCGAGACCACCCGCCTGGCCACTGCGGCCCGGGATCGGACGCTCACCCTCGAGGAGCTGGAGGGGGGCACGTTCACCGTTACCGCGCTCGGGATGTTCGACGTCGACGCATTCACGCCGATCGTCAACGCCCCCAACACCGCCATCCTCGGGGTCGGCCGCCTTCGTGACGACGTCGCCTGGGCGAGCGATGGTTCACCGGTCCGGACCGCGCGGCTCACGCTGAGCTTCACCTGGGACCACCGAGCCTTCGATGGCGCCCCCGCCGCCGACTTCGCCCGCTCGGTGAAACGCCGTCTCGAGAGCTACGCCTGATCCCGAAATTCACGCAATTTCGACGGCGGTGAATCGTTGGCGGAGCTTGAACTTCTGGATCTTGCCCGACGGTGTCCGGGGGAAGTCGTCGACGACCTCCAACCGCTCGGGCCAGAACTGCTTCGCCATCCCGGCGCCATCGAGCAACGCGGTCAGGTCGGCGAGGGACGGCGCCTCGCCCTCGGTCCTGACCACCGCACAGGCCCGCTCGCCGAGCCGCTCGTCGGGCAGTCCGATCACGGCCGCCTCGGCCACGTCGGGATGGCGAAGCAAGAGGTCCTCGACCTCGGCCACCGGAACGTTCTCACCGCCCCGGATGACCAGATCCTTCGTCCGGCCGACGATCCGGATCCCGCCATCGGTCCGCAGGCGGGCCACATCGCCGGTGTCGAACCAGTCGCCGTCGGGCGACGCCGCCCGGTACAGGTCGGCGCGGTGGAAATAGCCGAGGGCCTGGCTCGGGCCCCGGACCTGCAAGTTCCCGCTCTCACCGGCGGCGACCGGATCGCCGGCGTCGTCCACCACCCGGATCTCCATCCAGTCCACCGGCGTCCCGTCGGAATCTGAGACCTCTTCGATCGGGTCACCGGGGCGGGTGGTGGTGACGATCATGTTCTCGGTCATACCCCACACGGCGACCAGCTCGGCCCCGAGGACCTCGGCCGCCTCCTCGACAACCTTGGGCGGGATCGGCGCCCCGCCGCAGATGAAGTACCGGAAGCTGTCGAGATCGCGGGCCTTCCGGCGCTGGGCGGCGATCATGTCCATGGCGAACGCGGTGGCCGACACGGTCCAGCTGATCCGCTCGGTCTCGACCGCGTCGAGCATCTGATCCGGATCCCAGACGTCCTGGTAGACGACCGTCATCCCCATGCCAAGCGGCTTCGCCATGCCGTACCCGAAGCCGGTCTGATGGGCGAGGGTCGAGGCCATGAAGCACACGTCGCGATCGGGATCGAGCCCGTAGACCTCGTCCACCGTCCGAGCGCCGGAGTTGATGGTGTTGTGGGAGTGGAGCACGCCCTTCGGCTCGCCGGTGGTGCCCGAGGTGAACTGGATCTGCACGAGATCGTCGGCCCCGGGTCGCCGAGCGGCCAGCTCGTCGTCGAGGGTCGGTGACTCCTCCCACCGCCGGTCGACGAACTGGTCGGTGAAGCCGAGCGCACCACCGGTCGCCTCGCCGACGACGACCAGGTGCTGGAGCGAGGGAACGGTCGCCAGCAGCTCCAGCCCCATCGACGCATGATCGTGCCGGCGGTGCACGTCGGGGACGACCAGGACGCGGCTCTCGGTTCGGCCGAGGATGAACTCGAGCTCCCGCTGCCGAAAGATCGGCACGAGCGGGTTCACCACCGCCCCGGCCCGCAGCACGCCGTACACCAGGGCTGGGAACTCCCAACTGTTCGGTAGCTGGATCGACACGACGTCGCCCCGCTCGACCCCGAGGTCGATCAGCGCCCCCGCGAACCGCCGGCTGAGCAGCTCCAGCTGCTCGTAGGTGTGCCGCGCTGGCCGGTCATGGCCGACCCGGTAGCTGACGACCGCAGTCGCATCCGGCCGCTCGGCGGCTCGGTGCAGGAAGTCGTCGACCAGCGTCGTCTCCGCCCACCACCCCCGCCGGTAGTAGTCGGCGACGGTTCCCTCGGCGATGACCCGGCGACCTGGCGTCATGGCGGTCACGTTAGTTCCGGCCCGCCGTCGTGCCCTAACGTGACCCCGTGGTTGCGTTCACCCCGGCCGACGACGGGTTTCACCATCACCTCGCCGACGGCGAGTGGTGGTTCACCGAGACCGCGTGGTTCTCGTTCCACAACGCCGAGCGTCGCCTCGGCGGCTGGTTCTACACGATGGTCCGGCCAACGATCGGGACGGTCGCCGGCGGCGCATGGGTGTGGGACGACAGCGCTCACCTCCCCTGGGAGGTGCTGTACTCGACCAACTACTCGGCCCTGGAGCTACCCGCCGGCGCCGATCTCTGCGATGTCGAGCTCCCAACCGGCGTGCGACTCCGTGTCGACGAGCCGATGCTCGCCTACCGGATCGGCTACGACGACCCGGGTCGCTACACCGCCGATCTGCGCTTCGTCGCCCTCGACACCCCCCGCCCACTCACCGCCGCCCAGTCGACGTTCGGCCGCTCGGCCCACTACGACCAGCTCGGACACGTCACCGGCACGATCACCCTCGGCGGTGATCGGGTCGACATCGACTGCTGGTCGATGCGCGACCGCACCTGGGGCCGCCGGCCCGAAAACCGGCCCCGCCAGGCTGCCTACGTCACCGGGGCGGGCGACGACGGGACCGGATTCCTCGCGGTCACCAACACTCGTGATGGGACCGATCGGGTCGCCTACGGCTTCGTCAACCGGACCGGCGAGGCGGTCGCCCTGGTCGACGGCGCCCGCACCGTCAGCCGCGACCCAGGAACCGGCTGGGTCGACCGGGTCGAGATCGACGCCCAGGACGCCAACGGCGACCGCTTCGCCGCGTCCGGCCGGGCGCTGAGCAGGATCACGATCAACCGTCACAGCTTCATCGATGTCAACAGCCTCGTCCGGTGGCAGGTCCCCGGGCCCCGCGGTGGCGTCGAGTGGTGGGGCGAGGACCAGGACATGTGGCCGGTCCACCGGTGGGCGGCGGCCCGGCGGTCAGCGACCGGGAACGACGGTGGCGATGCACACCGCTGAGCTGCTGGCCCGCCTGGCGGCGGCGCTGCGGACCGAGATCGGTCCGGCAGTCGAGGGTGAGTACCCCCGAACCCAAGCCTTCATGGCCGGGGTGATCCTCGAGCGGGTGAGCCGCGAGCTGGCGCTCGACGCCCAGCACGCAGCGGCGGCAGCGGCCGACGGCACCGCGCTACGAGCCGACCTCGATCCGGTACTCGCCGCAGGCCCACCGCCGGTCCGGGTGGCGCTCGATCGGTGGGCCGAGGCCGCCTGTGCGATCCACGCACTGACG
The DNA here is from genome assembly GCA_029861725.1 of Acidimicrobiia bacterium. Taxonomy (GTDB): domain Bacteria; phylum Actinomycetota; class Acidimicrobiia; order Acidimicrobiales; family SZUA-35; genus CADEDH01. Next base: position 4,669 of record JAOTYQ010000050.1, read on the forward strand.
CCGCTGATCGAGGCGCTGTACGCCTGGGGACCCGACGAGCCGGCAGCGGTCGACGCACTGGCTCTGATCAGACCCGTGCTCCGCCGCGACATCGACCGGCGCATGGAGATCGCGCAGTGAGCGACGTTGGGACCGGCCCCAAGGGGGACGGTGAAGCCGCCCTCGAGCCCGGCGACGGTGGTCCCGGTGAGCTTGTCGGCGAGCTGCTCGCTGGCTACCTGGAGGCCAAGCTCGGTGCCGACGGTCCCGTCGTCATCGACGATCTCGAGCGCATCGCGGTCGGCTGGTCGCACGAGACCTGGTTGTTCACCGCACGGTGGTCGGATGCCGGCGGCCGGCACGCCGAAGGCTTCTGCCTGCGCCGGGATCCCGGCAACGCCCTGTTGCGGGAGATGTCCGATCTCGGTGTGCAGTTCCGGGTGCTGCAATGCCTGGCCCGAACCGACGTCCCGGCTCCCGAGGCCTACTGGTACGAGCCTGACCCGGCGGTCCTCGGAGCCCCGGCGGTGATCATGGAGTGGGTGGCGGGGGAGTGCCCGAGCCCGTGGCGACGCGCAGGACGCGAGTACTACAGGGCCGCCGCCGAGCGGGGCGAGCTGCCGGTCAGCTTCACCGACTCGCTGGCGGCTATCCACAACGTCGACTGGCGAGACGTCGGGCTCGACTTCCTCGGTGTGCCGAGGGATGGGACGGCATTCGCCCTGCGGGAGATCGCAAAGTGGCGGACCCTGATCGAGCACTCGGGCCACCCCGGTCATCCGATCCTGGCCGACCTGGTGGGCTGGCTCGAGACCAACGTCCCGGTCACCGACCGGTTCACGCTGGTGCACGGCGCCTACCGCACCGGCAACCTGCTGATCGCCAACGACCGGATCTCCGCGGTCCTCGATTGGGAGCTCCAGGTCATCGGCGACCCAATGTACGACGTTGCCTACGTGCTGTCCGAGCTCAACCGCGACGGTACCGAGCTGCTATCGAACGTCGTTCCCCGCGCCGTGTTCATCGATCGCTACCAGGAGCAGACCGGCATCGAGGTGGACGAAGACCGCTGCCGCTATTACCAGCTGCTCTACGCGATGCGGTCAGCCGCGTTCTGGATGAGCGCCGCCGGGCTGTACGCCGACGGCTCGAACCCCGATCTCCGCCTGGCCCGTACCGAGTGGTCGGTCACCGTCGCGTTGGAACGGGCGGCCCAAGAGCTCGGCTACTGACGGCACCCCCGAAGTTGCGTGGTTGACCACACTGCTGCCGGGAACGCTGTGTGGTCAACTCACCCATTTTCGACGACGATGAGCAAGTCGAGCACGAGGAGACGAGACATGGTCGAGTACGCGGTCAAGACCCCACCCCAGCACGGCGCCTGGCAGGACTTCCTCGATGTGTGGCGAGCCACCGACGAGTGCGACGCGTTCTCCCAAGCATGGAACTTCGATCACTTCTACCCACTCGTCGGTGACACCGACGGCCCATGTCTCGAGAGCTGGACGATGCTCGCCGCGCTGGCCCAGGCCACCAACCGCATCCGGATCGGCAGCATGGTCAACGGGATGCACTACCGGCACCCGGCGATAACGGCGAACATGGCGGCAACGGTCGACCAGATCTCCGGTGGCCGACTCGATCTCGGCATGGGAGCCGGCTGGAACCTCGAGGAGTCCGACGCCTACGGCATCGAGCTCGGTTCGGTCAAGGAGCGGCTCGACCGCTTCGAGGAGGGCGTCGAGGTCATCGTCCGCCTCCTCACCCAGGAGGTGACCGACTTCTCCGGCACCTACTTCACCATCACCGACGCCCGATGTGAGCCGAAGCCGGTCCAGTCGCCGGTGCCACTCCTGATCGGCGGTAGCGGCAAGCGGCGGACGCTGGCGATCGTTGCCCGATGGGCGCAGAAATGGGACGCCGGCTTCGGATCGGTGTCCCAGTGGCGGGAGAAGAACGACGCCCTCGTCGGCCACTGCGAGGCGATCGGGCGCGACGCGGCCGATATCACCCGGACCGCCCATCTCGCCTGGAAGGCCGGGGCCGACCCCGCCCGACTCGTCGACGAAGCAGCGGAGCTGGAAGCTGCTGGCATCGATCAGGTGATCTTCAGCATGCGAGGCCCCTACCGAGCCGCCGAGGTCGAGCCGCTCGGCACTCGGCTCCTTGCCGACTGACGCCGCCCGCCTCCTGGATCTCTTGGGCCGATCCGACACTAGATCGGCCAGCGGTGGGCGGGCCGATACCAGGTCTTGCCATTGCGCTGCTCGCTGGCCAGCAGCTCGATCGCGTCCAGCGTGAACGTCGATCGGAACGGGCGGCCGAGGAGGCGACAGCTCGTGTTCGCTCGCCGGAGACGGCCCAGGGTCAAGTGACCGAGGAACGGCCGGCCCTCGTCTACCGTTCCCCAGGCGCTCGTTGCTACGGCCACCTGGTTGGCGACCTCGTCGAGCCCGTCGGCTCGAACGACGATGGCGTTACCGAGCAACGTGATCATCGGGCCGAGAGCGACGGTCCTCGGCGACGGGAGCGGCATCGAGGACAGGGCGGCGATCACTTCGGGCATCGAGGCGTCGCCAAGGAAGCGGAGGGTCACGTGCCAGTTCTCCGGCGCCGACCAGCGGACGCCCGGCTGCTCGTCTCGGGGCAGGGCGCGCAGCGCCGTCGTTGCTGGTTCGGTCGGCCGCACCGCTACGAAGAGCCGCGTCGGTGACGTCGTAGGATCCTCGGTCGGTGTCACGCTCCTTCGCTCCTGTCCGATTGGCGGCCTCGGGTGCTCGAGATCCCGGATCCCTGGTGATGCCGGTCGAGGCACTCGCCCGTGAGGCCGCGGTCCGGCGCGGGTAGCGCCGCCGGTGCGAGACTAGTGCTCTACACCGCCGTCGGCAGCCGGTTCGTGACCCAGGTACGGGACCTCGCGATCTTCGAGCTTCGGGGTGGTACCGATCCGATCGTCCAGGAGGCCGACGGCCCTGCCGGCGGGCCAGCACCGTTCGACCCGATGCTCGATGCGGATCCCCTGGCGCTCGGGCTCGAGGGCTCAGGTGGCGGTGAGCTCGTCGTCGACCCAGGTGTCGAGGGCGTCGCTGGTGTTGCGGTGGCTGAGGTCGAGGAGTTCGTCGGTCCGCTTGAAGTTGAAGGTCCCCATGTCTGGCGGGGTGGCGCTCGGCATCGTGGCCACGGGGATGTGGCCGTCGAAGCCGTCGACGGCGTGCGACTGCTGGTTGCGGAGCATCAGGGCCGCCGAGTGGATCAGGCTGCCGATGAGGGAGGTGGGCACCCGCTCGGCTACGAGGGCCGGTGTGGCGTCGAGCGAGACGACGCTCCTGGCCCCGAACGCGAGCGCTTGCCGGATCGGGACGTTGGCGGCGACGCCCCCGTCTACGAAGGTCCGCCCCTCGATCGCGACGGGCGGGAACACGCCGGGAACGGCGGAGCTCGCGAGGAGAGCCGGTATCAGGGAGCCGGCGGTGAGCAGCCTCGGCTCACCGGAGAGCGCGTCGGTGGCGACGGCGGCGAACGGGATGCGGAGATCCTCGAAGTGACGGATCGGCAGGTTTCGTTCGATGATGCGGGCGAGCGCCCGCTGGTCGGCCAGGGTTCGGTGCCGCAGGAGGCTGAGCGGCACCCGCCGGCGACGGCCGAAGACCGCGCGCCGATCCATCGTCCGCCACAGCGTCGCCATCTGCTCCACGACCTGCTCGGTCGCCGTCGAGTCGGCTGCTGCGAGGAGCGCGCCGTGCAGTGCTCCTACCGAGGTGCCGACGACCAGATCAGGTCTGACGTCTCGCTCGGTCAGGGCTCGCAGCATCCCGACCTGGACCGGACCGAACGCGCCACCGCCGGACATGACGAACGCCAGCGGTCGCGGCCACGACCGGAACGGCGGTCGACCGGGTTCAGCTCGGGGAGACGTCGACATCGTGAACACCTGAGGGCGTCGTGGAGAAGCTCAAGTGAACACCAGCTGGCGGCGCTCGCCAAGTCAGGCTCGCCGTGGCGGCGTCAGTCGCCCACGTCGGGATTGTCGGCAGCCATCTTGTCCCAGATTGCCTGATAGCTGAACCAGCCAGCATTCGGCGTCCCAACCGCTTGGGCGGTCGCTCGGGCCACGTCGGGCCGGATGTGCACGGGCTCACCGGCGGCGGCCTCGGCCATGAGCTGACTCTGGCAGCTGCGCTCCATCGTGATGAACCACCAGGCGCACTCGTCGACCGTGTGGCCGACGGTCAGCAGTCCGTGATTCTGGAGAATCACCGCCTTCGACGCTCCAAGGGCGGCGGCCAGCCGGTCGCCCTCGTCGGGGTCGATGACGACGCCGGTGAAGTCGTCGAAGAGGGCGTGGTCCTCGTAGAAGGCGCAGGCGTCCTGTGTCAGCGGGTCGAGCTTACGGCCGAGCGATGACCACGTCTTCCCGTACAGCGAGTGGGTATGGGCCGCTGCCGTCACGTCGGGCCGAGCCTTGTGCACGGCGCTGTGAATGGCGAATGCGGCGATGTTCAGGGGGAGATCGCCCTGCACGACGGTGCCGGTGTGGTCGACCAGGAGGAGGTCGCTCGCCCGGATCTTGGAGAACGGCATGCCGAACGGATTGACCCAGAAGTGGTCCGTCAGCTCCGGGTCTCGAGCGGTGACGTGCCCGGCGACGCCCTCCTCGAACCCGAAGCGGGAGAAGACCCGGAACACGCCGGCCAGGCGCTCCTTGCGGTGCTGCCGCTCGGCCTCGACGGTGTCGAACGTCGGCGGAGTGAGGAAGGTGGCCTCGAGGCTGCTCTCGGTGTCGGTCATCGTCAACTCCCGGTCGGTTCGCTGACCTTCAATCATCGGCCATCGGCGGACCGGCGGGCCATTCAGACCCGGCAGCCCCAGTCGAGAGCGTTCGCCAGCAGGCGGCTGAAGGCGAAGGTGTCCCACGAGCCGCGGAACACGGGCGGGGTGATCCCGCCGGTGGCAACCGACTCATCGACCCACGGCTGCCCGTTCGTGGCCGGGTGGTGGCTGTGGCCGAGGGCCAGGTACGTGACGCCACCAGCGCCCACCGGCCTCGTGAAGCCGAGGACCCGTGTGCGGCCGTCGGCGAGCAGCGACGTGTCGCCGTCGTAGCTGAACCCGAAACCCGGGGCCGGGTCGGCCGGTAGCTCGGTGGTGAGGAGCACGTCGGTGTCCTCTGGGTGGGTGAGCTCGATGAAGTACAGCTCGTCGGCCGTCTCGAACCGCTCAACGCCGAGGGTCAGCGGGTGCGCCACGACGTCGACGACGAACCGCCTGAGCGGAGGATGGTTGAGGAAGAACGCCCCGAGCGTTTCGTGGTGAGCGGTCCGGACCATCCGGCGGCCGCCGTCTGTCCGGGCCGCCCGCCCGCCGCTCGTGCCGTGGAGGCCGAGCCAGCGCCCGCCGGCCTCGAGCCATCCCCGAATCAGGCGGTCCTGATCGTCGTCGGGGTAGGGCCCGGCTGTGTAGGTCACGAGGAACCGGCTCAACGGCAGCCATCGCTCGACGTCGCCGAAATCGGCCGCCACCGACGTCCGGGTTGGACGATCGGCGAGCATCGTCAACAGGCGCAACCGCACGTCGTCCATGTCGTGTCCGGCGCCCGACCCTGCCGGGAAGCCACCGACAACGAGATGGACCCCGATCGGTTCGGCCTGTGGCGCGGAGCTACTCATGCTGTCTGTTCTAGCCGCGCGCTCGCCCTCCCCGCCCGTCGTGCTTCGCGCTCGCCACAGGTCCCGCTGGCACGGGCGGCTGGCCTTCGGTCGGACAGCCTGTCGTACAATGGGGGAGCGGGTGAGGAGCGCCACAAGGGGGTCCAACGATGACTGGCAGACGATCTGCAGCCGAGATCAGGGCCGGACTGGATCATCCGGTGATCGATGCTGACGGTCACTGGGTCGAGTTCGCGCCGCTGGTGCTCGACGAACTGGAGCGCATCGGTGGCTCGATCGCAGCCGAGGGATTCGACAGGACCGCCACCCGGGTGACCGAGGCGCTGGAGATGACGATCGAGGAGCGCAACCATCGTCGGGTGGCCGAGCAGTGCTGGTGGGGCTACCCGACCGTGAACGCGCGAGACCGTGCGACGTCGCTCATGCCGGCGCTGCTGAGCGAGCGCCTAGGGGAGTTCGGGTTCGACTTCGCGGTGATGTTCCCGACGCATGGTCTCGGGTCGGTCCGGCTGGTCGACGCAGAGATGCGGCAGGCGACCTGCCGGGCCTTCAACACGTTCATGGCCGAGTACTTCGGTGACTACTCCGATCGTCTGACCCCAGCCGCCGTCATACCGATGCACACTCCGAGCGAGGCGATCGCCGAGCTGGAGCACGCTCGCCTCGAGCTCGGGCTGAAGGCGGTGGTGATGAGCTCGCTGATGCCGCGCCCGATCGCCGCCTACCTCGACGAGCCGGGTCGGGGCGCCAGGACGATGGCCACGTGGCCCGACACGCTCGGGATCGACAGCGCCCACGATTACGACGAGGTTTGGGCCGCCTGTGCCGAGCTGGGCGTGTCGCCGACGTTCCACATGGGCTCGCGCGGCTACGGCTTCCGGGTTTCGCCGACGAACTTCACCTACAACCACATCGGCCACTTCGCCCAAGCGTCGGAGGCGGTCTGCAAGTCGCTGTTCCTCGCCGGTGTCACCGCGAGGTTCCCTCAGGTCAAGTTCGGCTTCTTGGAAGGAGGCGTCGCGTGGGCCGCCAACCTCTATGCCGACCTCATCGGCCATTGGGAGAAGCGGAACGCCGAGGCCATGGAGGCCACCAACCCGGCCAACATCGACTGGCCGGCGATGACGGAGCTGGCCGATCGATACGGCCACCCAAAGGTGGCGGCTGCCATACGCGAACGGCGGGGCCTCGACTACTCGGAGGGATCTGCGTCCAATGGTCACCTCGTCGAGCTCGACGATTTTGCTGCCTGCAACATCTCCGAGGCATCGGATATTCGGGACCTGTTCGTGGAGAGCTTCTACTTCGGCTGCGAGGCTGACGACCGGCTCAATCCGCTGGCTTACCAGTCCGACGCCCATCCGTTCGGCGCCCGGTTCAAGACGCTGTTCGGGTCGGACATTGGCCACTTCGACGTCGTCGACATGGCCGAGGTACTCGGCGAAGCCCATGAGCTCGTCGACGAGCAGCTCGTCACCGCCGACGATTTCCGCGACTTCGTGTACACCAATCCGGTGCGGTTCTGGGGCGAGGCCAACCCGGCCTTCTTCGAGGGCACGGCGGTGGAGGACGCGGCGTACGCACTACTCGGCTCGGCCGCCCCGGCCTAGGGTGGCGGTCGTAGCCGACGGCGATCGGACCGAGGAGCTCACTCGGATCGCGACACCGGGCCACGTCATCCATGGCCGGATGGATCAGTTGATCGCGCTCTCGGGTGGCGATGCAGCGACAAGCGTCGACAATCTTCTCTATGTATCCACAATATTGGCGAGTCTAATTCGCTAATAGCTCAGGCTAGTAGTCGATCTCTATATCACAAATACTTCAGTGGTATTGGTTGGCATTCGGGTTACGATGGTCGGCGGCCCGGGATGCGCAAGAGCTCGCTGAGCGGTGGGCCTGGCGGCTTCGCGGGGCGCGGGTGACAGGGCGGCAGAACGATCGGTTCCGAAGACGTCAGACCAAAGGGGTCACGCGTGGATGATCAGTGGATCTACCCATCCGAGTCGCAGGCGGACGCCGCAGCGCAGCTCGATGCGCTGCAACGAGCACAGGACGAGCTCTGGGTCGAGCTCCGCAACGAGGACGATCCCGAGCGGCGGATGGCGTTGCTGTCGGAGTTCGGACACAACCGGAGTGCGATCGAGGCGCTGACCAGACAACTGGCTGGCGCCGAGCCGTCGAGGCCCGATGACGCAATGTCCTACCGGGTGGAACTGATCGACGAGGAGATCGACGGTCCGGACAGGGCCGAGCGCCGCGACGGTGTGGCCGCCTACGACAGCACGAATCTCGAAGATGCCGGCCTCGACGAGGGAGACCTCGACGATGCCGCGCACGACGACGTAGACCTCGACCATCAGGTGCTGGACGATGCAGTGCTCGATGATGCTGCCCTGCACGACGCTTCGGGCGACGATGTCGCCCCGGACCGTGTCGCTGATGGCGGACATGGCGATCCCGCCGGCGCCGTCAAGCCGCTCAGCTTTGACGACTCCGGTGAGCTGGTCGAGCTCGACGACCACGACGCCGCGGCCTTCCTCCGCCCCGACGAGCCGGTCCACCTGTCGACGCCCGGCTCGGTGGCGAGCCACCTCGAAGGCCCCGGCCAGCTCGCCGACACGATCTTCGGCCAGCCCCGTTCCGGCCCGTCCTTCGCTGCGAGGGGCGCCGGCGCCGCCGGCCAACGCGGTGCTTACTCCAACGACCGTGGCGGCCGTGAGGGTCTGGAGTCGATCGACCATCCGAGCGGCCCTCGCGGTGCTTACTCCGACGACCGCAGCGGCCGCGAGGGACCCGATTCGGCCGACCACCCGATCAGTGACGTGCCCCCACCGCGGCACCGCGGTCCAGCACCGGCCGGACGGACGCACCCGGACGGCGGCGTCGACGATCAATACGGGATCGGCCGCTCGCACGAGAGCGGCCCCGGTCGCGCCCGACCGCGAGTCACCTCATCGGGCCGAGCGCGAGGTCCTGCAGGAGGGCCGGCAGCGACGAGCCAGTACCCGGCGGTCAGGGCTCCGCGACCGGTGAGGCCGGCACCAGAGGCGCCCACACGGTCACCTCGACGGGCGCTGGTCCTGCTCGGTGGGCTGGCCGTCGTGCTCGGCGCAGCCTGGCTCCTGCTCGGGCGAGGGCAGGGCGAGGCCCCCACCAGCGTCGCCTCCGAGGTGGCCGACAACGCCGATGGAGACTCGCCAGCCGGACCGGGCGCCGACGCCGGCATCGACGAGATACTCGCAATGCTCCAGTCCAATGGGCTGGATACCGTCGGGGCGGAGCGGCGGGGCGAGGTGATCTTTCTCACCGGTTCGGTCCCGACTCCGGCCGAGCGCGATTTCGCCATCGGCCTGGCCCAGGGCGTGGTCCCCGATCCCGTCGACGGCTCGGAGCTCGTCACGGTGCAACAGGGCGCGTCGACCCAACCCGATGCAGCGGCCACCCCCCGTGCCGCAGCTTTCCAGAGCGAACTACGGCGGGTCGTCGCCGCGACGCCGATCATCTTCGGAGTGGGGGAGACGGCGATCACCGATCTCCACGCCCGCATCCTCAACTCGGTGGCGTCGATCATCGCCGCCTACCCGGAGCTCCAGGTGACGATCGTCGGGTTCACCGACAACACGGGCTCGGCGAGCAGCAACCGTCAGATCAGCCTGGCCAGGGCGGAGGGAGTCAAGGCCTACCTCGTCGATCAGGGGATACCGGAGGCCAACCTGATCATCGATGCCCGCGGCGAGGACGTCGCGTCTGGCTCGGAGGCCATCGCCAACCTGGAGCGCCGTGTCGAGTTCGAGGTCTCCGGTGCCGAGGGCGCCGCCGTCGCCGGCTCGAGCGCAGCGCCGATCCGGATCGCCATCGTCGCTCCGAGCGCCCGCAACGATCTCGCGTTCACTCAGAGCATGGTCGACGCGGTCAACGTCGTCGCAGCTGAGCGGGGCAACGTGGAGGTGGCGATCACCGACAACACGTTCGTTCCCGAGGACGCGGCCGCTGCGATCAGGGACTATGCAGCGCAAGGGTACGACCTCGTCGTCGCCCACGGCTCACAGTTCGGCAGCGCGCTGCTCGAGATCGCACCGGAGTTTCCCGACGTGGCGTTCGCCTGGGGCACGGCGAGCGATACGTTCGGACTGGCGAACGTCTACGCCTACGACGCAGCGGCCGGTCAGGGCGGCTACGTGATGGGCTCGATGGCCACGCTGCTCAGCCAGACCGGAGTGGTCGGCATCGTGGGCCCCATCGAGGTGGGCGACGCCCAGCTGTACGTCGAGGGCTTCCAGGCCGGTGCCCTGTCGTCGAAGGCGGACGCCACGGTGCTCGTCAGCTACACCGGTTCCTTCTCCGACCTCACGCTGGCCGCCGAGGTTGCCCGCTCCCATGTGGGCTCCGGGGCCGCTGTGATGACCGGCTCGGCTCAGATGGTGGTCGGAGCCGTGTCGGTCGCCAGCGAGAGCAATGCGTTGTGGTTCGGCACGCAGGCCAACCAGACGTCGCTCGCGCCGTCGCTCGTCGTGGCGTCGCAGGTCTATCACTGGGAGGTCATCTTGCGGCAGATTGTCAACGACATCGACGCCGGGACCCAGGGCGGGCGCACCTACACTGCCGACCTGGCCAACGGCGGCCTCGTCATCGAGTACAACCCCGACTATCCACTTCCCGACGCTGTCCGCCAACGGGCCGACGAGGTCGCGGCCGGCATCGTGAACGGCGCGATCATCGTACCGACCGGCTGAACCCACGGTCGTTCACGCACGCGAGGTCAGCGCTGAGACGGGGGCGAGCCGCCGACCGCAGTACCCGGCGAGTCCGTTCCCGCCCGCCGCAGCCAGACCGGCGACGCCAGCCCCAGGCCGACGGCGACCAGCACGACCATGAGCACCGCCGCCACCAGGTAGGCAGTGGCCCGACCCGCGCTCTGGTAGAGAGCACCGGCGACGACGGCCATGATCCCGGCCCCGAGCGCCTGGGCGGCGCCGAGCACCCCCTGGGCCCCCGCCTGTCGCTCGGGCGGTGCCGTGAGCCCGACCGCGACCCCGCTGGCCGCGAACGTCAAGCCGTCACTGATGGCGTGGAGCATCGCGACCGAGAAGATCCAGCCGCCGGATGGCAGGATGCCATAGGTGGCCATGAACACGGCGGCCACCGTCAACCCGGCGGCAGCCAACCGGAACGGGCCCAGGTCCTGGGCCAGGCGCCCGCCGATTGGGCCCAGGATCACGAGCGGGACGGCGAACAGAGTGATCCCGAGATTGGCCAGCCAGTCGGCCGTCCCGAGATCGACGTGGACGATATCCCAGAGCGCATCGAAGGCGCCGATCATCAGATACGCGGTGGCCCCGAGCACCACCGCGCCGGCGAACGGCCGGTCGCGGAGCAGGTCGAGAGCGAACCGGCGACCCAACCGGTCCTCGACCTCGTCGACCACCACCCACAGCGTCGCCGCAACGGCCACGATCGACGCGCCGGCGATCACGTAGAACGGGGCTGCGAGCCCGAACGGCCCGACGAGCACGGCCGAGATGGCTGGACCCATGGCGAAACCGAAGACCTCAGCCGAGAGCAACCGGCCGAGGTTCCGGCCGAGATCTTCCTCCGAGGCGACCACGACGATCCGCCGGATCGCCGGGTTGGCGGCCCCGATTGCGAGGCCGGAAACGATCCGACCCGTCATGATCGTGACGAGATCATCACCGGTGCCGAGGAGGACCAAGCCAACCGCGTTCACGACGACACCGACGAGCACCAGCTTCCTCGCATGGCCCTGGTCGCCGATCGGAGCGATGACGACCTGGGAGACGAACGCGACGATGAACCCGATGCCGATGACCCAGCCGATCGAGGTCTCGCTGATTCCATAGGCATCCCGAAAGTCGCCGACGACCGTGAAGAGCACGCCGTAGCCGGCAGCGAGGCAACCCGAGAGAGCGCTGTACGACCAGAGCAGCACGCCCGATCGCGGCTGCTGCCCCCTCCGGTGGCGAGCCGGCCCGGTGGTCACCGGCCCAGCAGCAACGTGCTCATGACGTGATCGCGGACCGCCCCGGGATCGACATCGACAGCGGCGATGACCGGTGTCCCATCGCCGCCGACCGTGGTTGCTCCGCGGTCGTCGACCGAGTTCGAGCGACCGTCGAGCACGCACAGCGCAGGCCCGACCAGCACGGCGACCGTCAGCGGGTCGTGCAGGGCGACCCGAGGCTGGGCCCGCCCGAACTCGACCCGCTGCAGCTCGAGCCAGTGCTCGCACAGCACAGCCAGGTCGGCCGACAGCTTGTCGCCGGCGTCGGCGAGGCAAACGAGGTCTGCGTCGTCGAGGCGGGTGCGGAACGTGACGTTGGCAGGCACCACGATCGGCGGCTCGGTTTGCTCGGTCCCGAGGACGGCCTGGACCCGGTCCGCTCGGGCCGCGCCGATCGCGCCGGCGAGCGCTTGGATTCGGCGGTCGCCGCCGGCCTCGCGTCCGATGCGGTGTCGGGGTCGAGGGTCGTCGAGCAGGCCACGGCCTTCGTGCCCGAACATGACACCGACGACTTCGAGCCCGGGATGACGGAGCGAGTACGCCAGAGCCAGCGCATCGTCGACATCGGAGCCGATGTCGGTGTCGAGCCAGATGCGCACCGACGCGACTCTACAACCACGTGTGATCCCGGCCTGCCCCTGGCGTGGCTCGCGGTACCTTCGACGAGCTCAGCCATCCCGAGCAGCGGCCGGACCGGCCGCTGCTTCACTGGTTTCTAGTTGTGCGGCACACCACAAAGCGGCAATCGTCTGCGTGAGCGCAACGGCTCGCGCTCATCGAACGAGGAGCGATGCATGTCACTACTCGCCGTCATCACCGGTGCTTCGCGCGGCATCGGCGCCGGGCTCGCCCGTGCGGCCGAGGCCGGGGGAGCAATTACTGCGTCTTGCAGCCGATCACCGGCGGCCGTGGGGGAGCGCCAGCTGAACGCCGACCTGGCCGACCCGACGGCGTGGGCGGTGTTCGCCGACTGGTACGACGCCCTCGTCGAGCAACAGCAACCGGACCGATGCGTGTTCGTCCACAACGCCGCCACGCTCACCCCGATCGGCTTCGCCGGCGAGGTCGATCCGGAGGCGTATCGGACCAACGTGCTGCTGAACTCGGCGGCCCCCCAGGTGCTCGGGGCGGCCGCCATCGCCACCGCCCGACGCACCGACACCCCGACGGTGATCGTGCAGCTCACCTCGGGCGCCGGGCGGAGCGCCTACCCCGGCTGGTCGAGCTACTGTGCCGCCAAGGCCGCGGTGGACATGTGGGTCCGGGCGGTGGGCCTGGAGCAAGCAGAGCGCGGCGATCTCGTGCGGGCCCTGGCCGTCGCCCCCGGTGTCGTGGCAACCGAGATGCAGGCCGAGATACGCAGCAGCGACCCCTCTGCGTTTCCCAACGTCGAACGGTTCCGGGCGTTGCACGCCGACGGCGAACTGGCCGACGCAGCCATCATCGGGGCCAGGCTGTGGGAGCTGGCGGTGTCGGCCGACTGGCCGAACGGCACCGTCGCCGATCTTCGCGACCTGGCCTGAGCACGATCGGGCCGGGTCGTGGGTGCGAGCGGTCCGGCCGCCCGCATCGCAGC
>JAOTYQ010000486.1 GCA_029861725.1 Acidimicrobiia bacterium
AGCCGCCGAGTCCGAACAGCTCGTCCATGCCGGGGGCATCCACCCTTTCTTGGCCGGATCGACTCTCACGTTCCTGTCCCTGTTTCACGCCGTCAACGGAAATCTTCCGGTCGCGGTCCGACACGGCGAGGCCGCTCTCGAGGTCGCCCGGAACCACGACCTTCCCTGGGTGGCAGTGCAAGCCGCCACGAACCTCGCGCTTCTCGCCAGCCGCGGCGCGGTCGAGAACCCAACCGACGCCTTTCGGGACGCCATCACCACCGCCTATCACCACCGGGCTTGGTTCGATCTATGGCCATGCCTGAGCAACCTGGCCCGATGGTGGACCCAACTCGGGCAAATCCAGCCCGCCGGCGTTCTTGTCGGCTTCCTCATCGCGAACGGGCATCAGTCGGCCAAAGCGACACGGGAGGTCATCGAAGCAGAACCAGATCACCACACATGGCTAGAACACGGGGCCAGCCTCGATCGGGATGAGTTCATCGACTACATCCTCAGCCAGCTCGACTAGAGACGCGCTCAACCCGCCAGAATGGGGCGGGTCTGGCCAGACGTCTGGAGCGTCCTCATCGTCGTTACCGGGCTGTGAGCATCGGTCGGCCACCCTTGTCGCCGTGGGCTCCAGGTGACCTCGCTGGACAACATCGTGTCGACCGTCAGGTAACGCCGAGTCCTTGGCATGCGCGTGACGTCAAGGTTCGAGCGTCGACGGAGTCGATGTTGGGCCCAACACCCGCGATTCGAGCCCTCCAGCTCGCAGACGGCGATGGCGGGGGCATCACGCCGGGCCCTGTCGGTTGCACTGTCGAGATCGGCGAGCTGGGTGTAGACGACGCTGTCGGGATCCACTGCCGTGTCGGCCGCATCGTGCTCGGACAGGCGTTCGGCGAGGGGCTTCGACGCCAGGATGCGGCCGCCCGTGGCGCAGGCCTCGATGCGGGCAGCCTCGTTGACCTCGTCGCCGAGCGCAGTCAGATCGGCCCGGGCCGCGGTGCTGATGTTGCCCATGAACCGGGTCGGAGCTGTAGACGTCTTCGGGCTGATCGAGCAGGTCGCGATGGGTCTGCCACTGGATGGCAGCGTCCCCGTCGAGGAGCCACCGCGTCGCCGGTTCGATCTCAGCCGTCAGGACTTGAGAGGACATTGGCTCCAACCCGATCTCGTGATTGCCCGAGACCACCATCTATGTGTACTCCCGTCCGCCCTGCCACACCAGGGGCGAAAGGCGCCTCAACCACGGTGAGCGTTCCCGTGCACTCAGACCGCTGAGGCCAGTACCCGAGCGCGGCGGACCGGGATTCCCGAGTGGCGTAACCGAGCGGGCGCTGTTGCAGGTCGCCCGACCGGCCGAGGCCGATCGGATGTGCCGCCATGCGCTCCAGAAACGGCGTGCGCATCGGGGCGCAGTATGCGCGCTACTCAGTCTCCGACGCGTCCGTCGAGCGCCTCGCGGAGTAAGTCGGCGTGTCCGCAGTGACGGGCGTACTCCTCGATCATGTGGATCAGAATCCAGCGCAGCGATACGCGGTCAGTTGGATCGCCGCCGATTGCTAACACGTCGAGCGACGTAGCGGCAGCGACGTGCGACCGGCTTCGTTCGCACGCCTCGTCGAAGTCGGTGCGCAGGTCGACGAAGGTCATGCCGTTCGCCGTAGTCATCTCCCAGTCGCGGTCGGCGTCCCAGTCGGCGGACGCCCAAGGTTCGCGTTCGGGAAGGCCGGCGAAGGTCGCGTCGAACCAGTGGTCTTCGACAAGTGTCATGTGACGGATCAGCGAGGCGATCGTCAACGTCGAGGCGGCAGTCGTCGTGGCGAGTTGGTCGGGCGTCAAGCCACTGCCCTTACGCAGCATCACAGTGCGATAGAAGTCGAGGAATGCGCTGAGCGTCGTCAGCTCATCGTTGCGGCGCCCCGGATCCTCTGGCTCGGCGACGGTATCGAGCAACATGACGCGATCGTACTCGGGTGCGATTCCGCGTTCTTCAGCTCACATCGGTTTGTGGACGTCCCCCACACGGGGGCGCCGCACGATCCGAGCGAGCACATCGCCCGAACGTTGGCGCACCTTCCGCCGACACGGAACGACCGCCCCGAACCGGGCATCCTGATCGAGACCCGGTAGTGGTCGAGAGCGATCCTGATCCGCGACCGAGCCGCCCGCAGTGTTCGGCTCGACCATCATCGGAGCACAACGCTGCGGCACCACCCGAGCGCCGAGATATCCCGGGCAGGTCTCGCGTGCGGTCACCAGGGGTGGCGGCCAGCCGTCCCGCCCAGCCAGCAACGCTCATCTCACCGTCGGTCGTCGCGTTGTGGCGTGCTCAGACCTTCCGGGTTTGCCGGTTCCCCCCGGTCGCGGGTCAGGGATTGTGGAGCGGCGTTATCGCGCGGGGCGTAGCCAAGCGCAGGGCATCCTGGTGACCAACTGGTCTAGGCGCTGATCGTTGAGGGGTCGATGCCGGTTCGGTGAGGTGATCGTTCGAACCCCTTGAGGATGAGCCAAAGAGCAAGCACCGTCTCGTTGATTGCGATCGGGAGGAACAACGCAACCGACAGTGCTGAGAACGGGTCGAGGCCGAACACACCCAACACACCACCGACTAGACCAAGCACCGCCCCGATGAGCCCCCAAACTGAGATGAATCGGGGGACGAGTCGCGAGTGGTAGAACGAATAGTTCAAGATCACAGCGGTGATTCCAAAGAAGAACTGGGTCGCGATGACATCGGTCCAGTCCCGTGCGGCCAGAAGCATCTGGCCCGAAGCGTCAAAGCCGGTGGCGTCTGACGCTGAGGCAGCCACGAAGCCCTCACTCACCGACAACAGTAGTAGCGCGCTGATCGCGCCAGCCACGATGACGGTACCCTCGACGATGCGGAACCCGGCGTAGCCAGCGGCAACGCCCTCATGTTGCTGCTTCAGGACCGGGAAAAAGCTCGACGCCTATCGCGACGACGGCCGAGGCCGTAATCAGATCGAGAAGAACCCCGAGACTGACGAGGTCTTCATCCGCAGCGAATTCCGACAGGTAGTTCACGTCATCGAACAGGGACCCCAGAAGGACCTGGCTTAGTGAAGCCGCTGCGGTCGCGATGATGAACAACACGCCGACGATCCGTGCTGTTTCGCTGCTTGGAACCATGCGCCATTTCCTCTCTGGTAGAAGGCGACCATCAGCTGCAGGTCACCACTGCTCTTCCATAGTCAAGTAGCCGGAAGCCACCCAACAGGGTCCGAGGTCCTCGGCACCCTGCATGGGGATCAACAACGCCTTCGACGCCTAGATCACCTGTTGCTTTCGACCGACGATGCGGTCGGTCGGGTTGGGGCTCGTCTCGAAGTTGTGACGCTGGACGCCTGAGGCATCGGGTTGCTCGGCCTGGCCCTGGATCACGTGCTAGCTGGTGAACTGGTCTTCTGCGTAGGCGTAGAGAGCACTATCGAAGGCGTCCCAGGCCTCTTGGTCCTGGGCGGCTGTTCGGTTGTGCGCTTCGAGATGTCGGGAGGGAGGTGATTCGTAGTTGAGCCGGTCGACGATGACTCGGTCGAATGGACCTTAAGGCGCCAGGTGGTGTCCCGAGCCGACCACCAGCGAGTTCAGCTACTCCGTCGTCGGACAGACCGCCGAGTGTCCGGTAGTGGCCAATTTTCTCGGCCAGTGCGCAGAAGCGCCCCACGCTTGAGCTCGGGGAACGGGCCCGTGTGGTTACAAGCAGAAGGACGCCTAGCGGCTCCGCTCGCGTCGCGATAGCTCGGAGTACGTCGAGGCTCCGCTCGTCGGCCCAGTGGGCGTCGTCAACTAGGAATGCGAGCCTACGCTGCAATGCTGCGTGCTCGAGCTCAGTAATAGCGTCGTCCACGGTCGGTTTGGACGCGCTGGCGGCATCAAGACCGGGGAGCAAGGCCCGGGCAACGCCTAGCGGCCGTCGGCGGTCGACCTCATCGACGGAGGCGGAACGTACAACAATCGGGTAACCGCCCAGCTCATCGGCTGCTCGCTGTAGCAAGGTCGTCTTGCCGCTTCCTGGCTCACCTGAAAAGCAGAGCACCCGTCCCGTGCCTGCATGAAGTTCGCTGATCGCGCTGGTTAGGAGGCCGATCTCCTGAGGGCGACCGACCAGGGGCGCATGCGATAGATCCTAGTCCAGATGTTGACATCCCTTTGCGTAGTTCCACCGATGTGCGAGCGGGCACCCCAGGTTCAAACTTGCCCATAGGCATAAAGGACAACAGATCCTGCACATCAGAGTGCGGGACCAGCGAAAGGGAAACCAGACATGGCCACTCTCAACATCATCCAGGTGAGGTGCATCGACCGTCAGGACAGGGTTGGACCGGACAAGTTCTCGGTCTACATCGACGGGCGGAAGCATGCCGGAGAGTTCACCATTGGGGCGGATGAAACGCTCCTTCTGAACACAGCCTACGAGTTCCAGGGCCGAGCCGACGTCGAGCTCTGGGAAGAGGACAGCGGAACGGGCAACGACGACAAGCTGGGAGGGTTCTGGGCAGAAGAGGGCGAGATCGGGGACGGAGAGTTGGAGAAGAGCTTCTCCTTCGCCCGCCGAGGCGACTACAACATGTGGTACGAGGTGAAGGCATAGGAGCCAAGACCAGCAGCCAGACAGCAGTGGTGCACCCGAAGGAAGCGGCTAGGTAAGTAGTCGGCCGCATCCGGGTGCGACGCTGACTTGGGGAACAGACGATCTCCGTCAGATGCGACATCTTGACTTCGCCTGACGGGTCGGACGAAGCCCGGAAGTCGACTCGCCTGGATCTGGCCCGTCGCCAGCTCGACTGCTGCTC
>JAOTYQ010000487.1 GCA_029861725.1 Acidimicrobiia bacterium
CGTCGACTCGGTCGGTCATGGGGTTCCCTTTCGTGCTTCTGGATCGAGGGCGAATCGGTCGTAGTACTACTCTTCGGTATCTCCGGCGGCCGGGCAAATCATTCCCGCCCGGGTCGATCAATCGCCGGCCAAGGCTCCCGCCACGAGCTCGACCGTCCGATCGATGTCGTCGGCGGTGACGTCGAGATGGGTGACCAGCCTCGCGGTGCGCCCGTTGACGGGGAGCTTGACGTCCGTGGCCGCGGCCGCAGTGATGACCGGGGCCGGATCGACCTCGAACTCAACGAAGACCATGTTGGTGGCCTGGCTGGTCACCGCAACGCCGTCGATCGCGTCCAGGCCCTTGGCCAGCCGCTCGGCGTTGTCGTGATCGTCGGCCAGTCGATCGATGTTGTGCGCCAGGGCGTAGAGCCCGCCGGCGGCCAGCATTCCTGACTGCCGCATGCCACCCCCGAGCATCTTTCGCCAGCGGCGGGCAGCGGAGATCAAGGCCTCGGAGCCGACCAGGACCGATCCGACCGGCGCCCCCAGGCCCTTCGACAGGCACACCGAGACGGTGTCGAAGGGGCGGGCGAGCGCAGCGGGTTCCACCTCGAGGGCTACCGCCGCGTTCCACAGGCGGGCGCCGTCGAGGTGGAGGCCGAGGTCGTGGTCGGCGGCGATGGCGGCTGCCGCATCGGCGAAGTCCAACGGGAGCACCCGGCCATCGTGAGTGTTCTCCAGGCACAACAGCCGGCTGCGGGCGAAGTGGGCGTCGTCGGGCTTGATGACCTCGACGACGTGATCGAGGTCGAGCCGTCCGTCGGGCAGCGTCCGCACCGGCTGTGGCTGGATGCTGCCGAGGACGGCGCCTCCGCCTGCCTCGTAGCGGTAGGTATGAGCGCCGTCACCGACGATGTACTCGTCGCCCCGCTGGCAATGCGCCATGAGCGCACACAGGTTGCCCTGTGTCCCGGACGGGACGAAGACGCCTTTGTCCTTGCCGAGCAGGGCCGCCGTGGTCGCTTCGAGCTCGGCGACGGTCGGATCGTCGCCCCAGACGTCGTCGCCGACGACGGCGTTGGCGATAGCAGCCCGCATCGCTCGACCTGGCTTGGTGACGGTGTCTGAGCGCAGATCGATCATCTCGGCCAGTGTGCCAGGCTGGCTGGCGAACAGATAGGCCAGCGCCGACTCAGGCGTACTGTCGATGATCCACCAATCATAGACATTACGCCTCGTTTATGGCCTAATGTCTTGACAGTTGTTCCACTATCTTGTTCTACGTAGTTGTAGCACCACCCTGCGTCTACGGTTAACACCCTATCTCAGGAAAAAAGGCTTGTATTCGGTCCTAATCTTGACTACACAGGCGGGGCGGGAGAGTTCGTTTCCGCCGACAACTCTCCCGCTCTCGCAACAGTCACCTCTGGGTGGCTGTCGCCGCCGCCCTTGTGGAGGCAGTCCGACCCGCATGAGGACTGCCTCCACAGGTTCTGTGGCGCCCTTTGGAGCCACCCCCGCCCCCAGGATGACGGTCGACCGGCACGAACGTATGGGCACATGAGCCCATGGCCCACCGGTTCCCCCACCGGCCCCGACCCGAAGACGCCCAGCGGCCGGTACAGGCCGACCGGTACCCGTCGAAGCAACGCCGGCCTCCTGCTCGGGCACCTGCACCGGTACGGCCCGCGGTCCCGCACCGACCTGGTCGCTGAGACCGGTCTGAGCAAGGCATCCGTGACATCGCTCGTCGGCGATCTTGTCGCCCGGGATCTGCTCGTCGAGTGCGATGTCACCCACACCGGCCACTCCGGTCGCCCATCCCGGCCGGTTGACATCAGCGGCCGGTGGGTCGAGGGCATCGGCATCGAGATCACCGAGCGCACGGCCACCGGCTTCGCGATCAACCTGTCGGGTGACCTGGTCGCCGAACGCAGCGCCCCGTTCGCACCGGCAGAGGGCGAAGACATCGACCGAGCACCGGGAGATGTCGCGCAGGCCATCGCTCGGGTCGCCAGCGACCTGCTCGACGCTGCGCTCGATCGGGGCCACGTCGTCGCCGGCCTCTGCCTCGCCGTCCCGGCGCATCTCTGCCGTAGGGCGCAGCCAATCCGATCCCCGGGCTGGGGACCGGAGGTCATGGCGGTGCTGGAGCAGCTCACGACGACCCGCTGCGGGCCCGGAGTCGACGTCCGAGCCGATCGCTCGGCCGACCTGGCAGCCGTGGCGGAGCGACGGCTCGGACCGCAGGGAGAAGCGGCGACTCTGGTGACGATCGACGGTGGGGCGGCGGTCGGGGGCGGCGTCGTCCTCGACGGCGGAGCGGCCCGGGGTGCCACCGGCCTCGTCGCCGATGTCGGCCACCTCGTCGTCGCTGCCGATGGGGAGCGCTGTTGGTGCGGCGGGCGTGGGTGCTGGGAAACGGTGGTCGGGGTCGAGGCCATCGTTCGGCAGTGCTGCCCCGATCTGGCCGGCAACCCGCTCACCCTGCGATCACCGGCCGTCATCGCCGAGGTCGCCCGCCGGGCCCGCATCGGCGATGCCTTCGCGCTGGAGGGCCTGGAGCGCGTCGGTCGTTGGGTGGGGATCGGTCTCGCCTCGATCGTGGCCACGCTCAACCCGCACGCCGTCGTGCTCGACGGCTCCTTCCGGCTACTGGGTCCCTGGCTCCTCGATCATGCGATGGCTGCCTTCGCCGCTCATGCCGGTGGCCCCGCGCTCGACGACTGCATCGTGACCACCAGCTCCCTCGACGGGACCGCACCCCGCAGGGGGGCGGCCATGCGGGCGGTGGCGCACGTCGTCGACGACCCGGAGTCGATCCTGGAAGCCGCCTCGAGCGTGTGCAACGGCCGCGCCGCGGGCTCAAGTCAGCGTTAGAGGAGGGCCCGGACGGCGTCGAGCGTGTCGGCGGTCTCCGGTGACCGGTCGGGCCGGTAGCCCTTGACTCGGGCGAACCGCAGCGCAACGCCACCGGCATATCGGGTCGAGGTCTGGGCGCCGTCGAGCGCAATCTCTACGACGAGCTCGGGGGCGATGTACACGGTGTGGCCGGTGGTGCTCTCGTGGGTCTTCAGCTCCAGGAACCGCTCGGTCTGCCACGCGAGCAGCTCGTCGGTGAGACCCTTGAAGGTCTTGCCGACCATCACGAACCCGTCGCCGTCGGGATCTCGAGCGCCGAGGTGGAGGTTGGACAACCAGCCCTGCCGGCGGCCGTGACCCCACTCGGCCGCCAAGACGACCAGGTCGAGGGTGTGGACCGGCTTGACCTTTCGCCACGACTTGCCCCGGCGACCGGCCTCGTAGGGTCCGTCGACCGCCTTGACCATGACCCCCTCGTGACCGGCGTCGAGGGCGTCGGCCAGGTGGCGCTCGCCCTCGTCGACGCGGTCGGTGGTGATGCGAGGGATGCCGTGCCGACCGACGAGGTCGGCCAGCGCATCGCTCCGCTCGGCCAGGGGCCGATCGATCAGGCTCTCACCGTCGAGGAACATGAGATCGAAGAAGAACGGTCGCAGCCGTCCCCCCTCCGGTGCCGGCGAGGCGTCGGTCTCGGTCCCGAACGCGCTCATCGTCTCCTGGAACGGGCGAGGTCGATCGGTGTCGCCGTCGTTGTCGTCCTGTATGGGATCGAGGCCTGGATAATCGCCGAAGAAGCCGACCACCTCGCCGTCGAGCACGGCATCATCGCACGGGAGGCTCCTGGCCAGCTCGACGACCTGGGGCAGCCGGGCGGTGACATCGTTGAGGTTCCGGGTGTACACGGCGACGGCGTCCCGACGGACGTGGACCTGGATTCGGGCACCGTCGAGCTTCCATTCGACCTGCACGGGCCCGAGTGCCTCGATCGCCTCGCTCACGTCGGCGGCTGTCGACGCCAGCATCGGCTGGATCGGTCGACCGACCTCCAAGTCGACCCGCTCCAGGCCCTCGGCACCTTCGGTGAGGGCGATCACTGCGGTACGGCCGAGGTCGCCCTGCAGCATCACCGCCCGCCGGAGGAGCTTCTGGGTAACGCCGGACGCCTTGGCCAGTGCGTCGGTCAGGACGCCGGCCAGCGCACCCTGGCGCAGGTCGCCGATCAGGATCCGCCGAACGAGGTCGTGCTCGGCCTCGGTGGCCTTGGCCAGGAAGTCGTTCAGCAGCCGGGTTCGGGCCGTGGCCGAGCCCGGCCCCGACGTCCGGCTGATCGCCGTGAGCAGACGGTCGAGGTCGCCGACGACGAGCGACGCCTCCGACGCTGGGATGACCTCGACTCTGGACACCGTCGCCCAGCCGACGCCGAGCGCACCCTGGCGGGGCGCCCCGATCAGGAAGCCAACCGTCGGCTCGATCTCGTCGGGTTCGAGGTCGGCGAGGACCGACGCCAACAGCTCACCCTTGGCCTTGCGGCTGCCGGTGGCGGCCACCGCAGCGGAGGTCTCGGCCAGACGGAGGAGCAACATCGGGATCAGTGTGCCCGATCGGCTCCGCCCGTGGAGGCCTGAGCCGGGCGGACGGGGTACCGTTGTGGGTGGAGCCCGTGAGGGCTCAGCGGACCGGACCGACCTGAAGGAGACGATCGATGCCTCTGCTGCTCCTCTTCCTCGCCCTGACCGTGGCCGCTGCCCTGCTCTTCTGGCGGGTCACCACCCAGACGAGCTACCGGGTCAAGAACCGGGACGTGCGGCCCCACTACTCGTCTCACCCCCGCCGCGAGCGGCCCGGGCCCGACCTGTCGAAGATGCTCGACTAAGAAGGAGCCGCGGGGCGGCTCCTTCGCGAACCTCCTCCGCCATGAGCGGCCCGGGCCCGATCTGTCGAAGATGAGTAAGGCCG
>JAOTYQ010000488.1 GCA_029861725.1 Acidimicrobiia bacterium
AGGTCGATGAGCGAGGAGTCAATGGCGGCCAGGAGTGTCCGCCCGGAATCGAACCGTTCGATACCCTTACCGCCTTTGCCTAGCACAGGCTTGAGCAGGACGGGCCCGCTGAATGCTTCGAGGTCAGCACGTACGGTCGGCACATCGGAGAGCGACCACGCCATCGGTACGTCTAGTCCCTTTTCAATGAACAGCTGGCGGCACTGCCACTTGTTATGTACCCGTGCGAGCCACTCGGCTGAGGGGATCGGAGCCACGTTCATCAGTGAACAGAGCTCATCCTTGACCTCGGCAACCCTGGCGATCATCGACTCCTGAATGGGCAAGACGACATCGATGTGATGATCGGCAACATACTGCTCGACCGACTCCAGCACTGCCGACCCGCTCGATAGGTTCGCCGTCGCGGTCGTGGCGCGATGCAGTCGAAGCCGCCCGACCGATTCAGTGAGACAGTGGACACCGAATCGACCGTTGAGGAGCAACGAGCGACCTATCCCTTCCGCCAACCCGTCATTGACTTCATCGAGTAACAGTACGTTGTACACCGCTCGTCCATCTCCCCGCCGGGCCCGCGCGATCGAGCCACAATAGGTGCCATTGGATCGAAGCGGACATCGGCAGGGCGGGGACGGGCAGCCGCGCCCGCAACAGGATTCGAAGGAGATGTTCGCACGAGCGCTCCATGTCATCGGCGGCAGCCGACAGCCAAACAGATGCGATCGCACCGCTCACCGCCGCGACACGTACCCTCGACGCCGGGAACGACCCGCCGACCGCCCGGACCGACCCCGAACCGATCGACAGCCGACGCCACCATCGTGCTATGGCATGGCTGGTGTGCTCAGCGAGCAGCACGGCCCGGACAGATTCGGCGGGGCCGGGGGCAGACTGATTGGGACGACGAACGGACAGCCATGGACATCCGATTCACCAGAAACGCTGAAACGACGGTCGGTATCGAGCTGGAGCTCCACGTGGTCGACCCGGAGACGGGCGATCTGGCCAGTGCCTCCAACGAGATACTCGGTACCATCGGCGCCCGCCACCCGGGCGGCCAGCACCCGAAGGCGAAGCACGAGCTGTTCCAGTCGACGATCGAGATCATTACCGGTATCTGCGCCAACCCGGCCGAAGGCAAGGCCGACCTGGAGGAGACGCTGCGCGAGGTACAAGCCGAGGCCGCCAACCGGGGTCTCAAGCTGATGAGTGCGGGAACCCACCCCTTTGCCCGTTGCGCCGACCAGTTGGTTAGCCCCAACCCTCGCTACCACACCCTCGTCGAGCAGATGCAATGGCCGGCCCGTCGCCTGTTGATCTGCGGCGCCCACTACCACGTCGGTCTCGAGAGCGGCGAACAGGCGATCGCCGTGGTCAACGAGCTCCAGCGACACCTGCCGTTGTTCGTGATCGCCTCGGCGTCGAGCCCCTACCTGGAGACCGAGGACACCGGCCTGGCTTCGGCGCGATCCAAGGTGTTCGAGTCGCTCCCCACCGCTGGGCTGCCCCCGATCCTCACCGACTGGCACGACTTCGAGAGCTTCATGCAGACGCTCCTCACGGCCCGCTGCATCTCGTCGATCCGTGAAGTCTGGTGGGACGTCCGGCCCCATCCCGACTTCGGTACGGTGGAGCTTCGGATGTGCGACGCCCCCTCCACCCTCCGAGAGACGGTGGCCCTGGCCGCCCTGGCCCAGGCCCTCGTCGCCGACGCCGCCGGCCGGTTCAATCGGGGCGAGCTCCCGCCGCCACCCCGCGAGTGGACCATTCGAGAGAACCGCTGGCTCGCGGCCCGCTACGGGGTCGAAGCCAAACTGATCGTCGACGACGAGGGTCGCCGAGAGCCGGCCAGGGCGGTGCTGGAGCGCCTCATCGACGACCTGCGTCCGACGGCCGAGCGGCTCGGTTCGAGCGCCGAGCTCGAAGACGTGCTCGAACTGTGGTCGATCGGGCCGAGCTATCTCAGGCAGCGGCGGATGATCGAGGCTGGCTGCTCCCTCCAGGACGTCGTGGCGGGGCTGATCGAACAACTCGAAACGGACGAACCACGATGATCGAACCCTGGTTGGAGTCGCACCACGACGAGCTGGTCGCCTTCCGACGCCACCTCCACGCCCACCCGGAACCGAGTGGCAAGGAGCAGGAGACGACCGTCTTCATCGCCGAGCGGCTGGAGGTGGCCGGGCTCGAGACTCGGGTGCTCACGAGCGGGACCGGGTTGCTGTGCGACTTCGGTGAGGGCGACGGCCCGATCGTCGCTCTCCGGGCCGACATCGACGCGCTCGAGATGGACGACGAGAAGACCGTCCACTACCGCAGCCAGCACCCTGGCGTGGCCCACGCCTGCGGTCACGATGTCCACACGACCGTCGTCCTCGGTACCGGCATCTACCTGGCCCAGCTCGGGGCCGAGCTGGGGGGACGGGTCCGATTGATCTTCCAGCCGGCCGAGGAGCGGGTGCCCGGTGGTGCCCTCGACGTGATCGCCGATGCCGGGCTGGCCGAGGTCGGCACCGTGCTCGGCGTCCACTGCGATCCGAAGCTCGACGTCGGCCGGATCGGGTTGCGGTCGGGACCGATCACGGCCGCCGCCGACATGGCCGAGCTCGTGGTCACCGGGCCCGGCGGTCACACCGCCCGGCCGGAGGAGACGGTCGACATGGTGTACCTGGCGGCCCGCATCGTTCATGAGCTCCCGCACCGGGTGGCGGCCGAGCTGGGCGGCGACTCCGGCCTGTTCAAGCTCGTGTTCGGCTCCGTACAGAGCGGAGAAGCGGCCAACGTCATCCCCACCCATGCGGTACTGCGGGCTACGGTCCGGACCCGGTCGATGGACACCTGGCAGGCGCTGCCGGCAGCGTTCGAGCGGGCCGCCGCCGCTCTGGTGGCCGAGGCCGGAGCCGATGCGGAGGTCGTCTATACGCACGGCGTGCCCCCAGTCGACAACGATCCGGACGTCACGGCCCTAGTGGAGCAGGTCGCCTCCCGGGAGTTGTCGCCGGCCGCCATCACCGGAGCGATCCAGAGCTGGGGTGGCGACGACTTCGCCTGGTACCTCCAGCGGGCTCCTGGTACCTACATCCGTCTCGGCACCCACGACCCAGACTCCCCGAATGATCGCTTCGACCTCCACGTCGGCCACTTCGATGTCGACGAGCGGGCTATCGCCGTGGGTATCCGGGTACTGTCCGCCGCCGCCCTCGCCCGGCTGGCCTGACCCGGCTCAGAGCAGCTCGAATGGCGGAGAAGATGGCGACCCGGTAGTGCGCCATCGCCTCGGACCAGGCTCGAAAATGGGGCGTCGTCGGCCCCGTCACGCCGACGCTGTGCAGCAGGTTCGCCCCTGACCCGAGCTTGGACGATGCTCGCCGGCTCGTGCAAGCGTTGGCCCATGCCAACCACGACCGCTGCCGTTCTTCGTTCCCCGGACGCGCCCTTCGCCCTCGAAACCCTCGATCTCGACGAGCCACGACCTGGCGAGGCGCTCGTGGGGTTGGTGGCGAGCGGGATGTGCCACACCGACCTCTCGATGCGCGAGCCGTTTCGGCCGACGCCCTATCCGGTGGTACTCGGCCACGAAGGCTCGGGCCGAATCGAGGCCGTCGGTCCGGGCGTCACCGACCTGGAGGTCGGTCAGCCGGTTGTGCTGTCCTACACGTCGTGCGGGCGATGTCGCTTCTGCCTCCGGGGCGAGCCCAACTACTGCCAGTCGATATGGGCCCTCAACACCCCCTGCTGCCGCCCTGACGGCTCCACCGCCCTCGCCGATGAGGCTGGCCCGGTCGGCTCTCACTTCTTCGGCCAATCATCCTTCGCCACCCACGCCGTCGTGCCGCGCTCCTCGATCGTGCCCGTGACCGACGACGCGCCGCTCGAACTACTCGGCCCGCTCGGGTGCGGGGTACAGACCGGCGCCGGGGCGGTGCTCAACGTCTTGGGGCCCGAGCCGGGCGACTCCCTCGTCGTGTTCGGGTGTGGGGCGGTCGGACTGTCGGCGGTGCTGGCCGCGACCGTAGCCGGATGCGACCCGATCATCGGGGTCGACATCCATGACAGTCGCCTGGAGACAGCGGCCCGGCTCGGAGCCACCCACACGATCAACGGCGGCCACGACGACCTGGTGGCGGCGCTGCTCGACGTGTCGCCTGGCGGCGTCGACTACTCGTTCGACGCGGCCGGCGCCCCGAGCACGCTCGAGGCCGCCGTCGAGTGCCTGGCCCATCGGGGCACGTGCGGCTTCGTGGCCGCTGGTGGGCCGGACCACACGGTCAAGATCAGCCCCCGCCATCTGCTATCGGGCCGAACGATCACCGGCATCCTCGAAGGGGACTCGGTGTCGCCGGTGTTCATCCCCCAACTGATCGAGTTGCACCGCCGGGGCCGCTTCCCCTTCGACGAACTGATCACGACCTACCCGCTGGCCGATATCAACGAGGCCGAGGCAGCCAGCCGGTCGGGTGACGTGTTCAAGCCGGTGCTGCTGATGCCCTGAGACGATCCTCGGCGCCAGCGCCGCAGGTGGGGCGGTGGGCGTGGACCGGTACCCGCGGTCGCTTCGCCGGGTTCTGGAGCCGTGTTACCGAGCGTGTCCGCCGCAAGCGCAGGACTCCCCACTAACCTAGCCGCTCGTCAGCGGCGATTTTGGTCGACGAGGAAGTCGGCCGTCCGGTCGATAGCCAGCTCGGCAGCATCCTGATCGAACGAGGGATGCGCCGACTCCGCAAACCAGTGCCCCGTACCCGGATAGTCGAACGCGGTGTATCGCAACCTGCGCCTGGCGATCGCCTGTTCC
>JAOTYQ010000051.1 GCA_029861725.1 Acidimicrobiia bacterium
GAGCGGGCCAGGGCGGTCAACGGAGCGACCTTCTTCGGGGTCGACGATGTCATCGATCCCGCCGACTCCCGCCAGTGGGTAGTTGCCGGACTACGAAGCCTGCCGCCGTCGCCGCCGCGGACCGGCAAGCGACGGCCCTACATCGACACGTGGTGACCGGACCGCCGACGAAGGTCGATCCCACCGGTGCGGACCCGGCCATGCTGAGCGATGTTCGCGTGCTCGATCTCGGCGACGAGGCGACGGCGCTGGCCGGCGAGCTCCTCGCCGAGCTGGGAGCCGAGGTCATCCGAGTCGAGGATCAGCGGGGCGACGAGCTGCGGGCCCGTGGACCGGCCGTCGCCGCGGTCCATCACGCTGGCAAGCGGAGCATCGCCATCGACACCACGACCGATGCTGGTTGGGAACCCGTGCGGGGGCTGCTCGGAACGGTCGACGTGATCATCGGGCCGCTCGCAGCCGGCCCCGCTACTCGCCGCTTCATCGAGCACGCCGCCGGCCTCCCCCAGCCCGGCCCCGGGATCGTCGATGTCGTCTTCCGCCGGAGCCAGGATCCCGAACCGGTCACCGATCTCACGCTCACCGCCGCCGGGGGGCTGATCCAGCTGTGCGGCGAGACCGGCGACCCGCCAAACCACCCAGCCGGCGATCTCGGCTGGAAGCAGACGTCGCTCGCTGCGGCTGAGGCGGCGATGGCGCTGATCACGGCCCGGTCGAGACTCGGACGGTCCGGACGCATCGAGCTGTCCGCCCAGGAGGCGGTTATCCTCACGACACTGCAGACCGCCAACGGCAACATCCATCACTGGCACGGCCGGGTGCCCGACCGGCACAACAAGCCCGCGGCGTTCACGACCGTCGCCAGTGCCGACGGGCGCTGGACCTCGTTCACGATCCATCCGCCGAACTGGCCTCGCTTCGTCGAGTGGGCGACCGAGGTCTTGGGCCCGACCGGCCTCGATGGGCCCCAGTGGCTCGATCTCGACTACGTCGCCGCCAACCGTCATCTCGTCGCCGAGGTGGTGTCCCAGCTCGCTGCCGCCACCGAGCAGGCGGACCTGATCGAGCGAGGCCAGCGCCTCGGGCTCCTCGTGTTACCGCTCAACGACGTCGATGGGGTGATCGCCGATCGCCATCTCGCCGCTCGCGACTTCTGGGTCGACGTCGACACCCCCTCTGGACCGGTGCGGCTGGCCGGGTCGCCGTTCCGATCGTCGCTGGGCCGGGCCTGGCGCCGGCCAGTGCCCGAGCTGGGAGCCGACAACCACCTGCTCGACCGGCCACCGACCGACGGCGGTGATTCGTCGACGACGGCCACGGTCACACCCCTACTTCCGGTCACCGCCACCGATCCCGGCTCGCCCCCACTCCCCCTCGCCGGCGTCCGCATCGCCGATTTCTGCTGGGCCATCGCCGGGCCACTGTCGACCCGCCTCCTGGCCGACCTGGGGGCCGATGTCATCAAGATCGAATCCGACAACCGGCTCGACCCGATCCGGTACATCGGCCCCCAGCCCCCCGACGGTGGATCGATCGACACCAACGGCGTCTTCAACGACTGCTCGGCCAACAAGCGGGCGGTGACGATCAACGTCGACACCGAAGCGGGCCGCGAGCTCGTCCGTCGCCTGATCGCGACCGCCGACGTCGTGACCGCCAACTACACTCCTGACCGGCTCGACCGGTGGGGCCTCGGCTGGGAATCGGTGCAGCGCCTCCGCCCCGGGTTGATCGTCGCCAATCTCGCGGTCATGGGGACGTGGGGGCCCGATGCCGGCTGGCGGTCCTACGGGAGCGGTCTGGTGGCGATGTGCGGTCTCGCCGCCCACACCGGCTTCGACGGCACGGTCCCCGAGTGCCTCGGCACCCTCCACACGGACTTCACCGTCCCGTACTTCGCCGCCCTCCAGATCCTGGCCGCCCTCCACCACCGCGATCGGACCGGCGAGGGCTCCTACCTCGAGCTGTCGCAATACGAGTCGGCGGTCCGTCTGCTCGATGTCGAGCTGGCCGAGGTCCTCGACGGCGGGCCCAATCCCGGGCGCAGAGCCAACCGGTCCCCGCACCACCATCCCCACGGGGTCTACCCCGCCGCCGGCGACGATCGCTGGGTGGCGATCGCCTCCAGGAACGACGACGAGCGCTCGCGCCTGGCCGTAGTTCTCGACTGCAGCGTCGACGATCTGAGTCCCGACCGACCGGCCGAAAGCGTCGACGCAACGATCGCGGCCTGGACCAAGGCCAGGTCCCGGCAGGACATCGTGGCCGCCCTGCGCCGAGCCGGCGTTCCCGTCAGTGCGGTGGAAGACCTCGCCGACCATCGCGCCGGTACCCACAGTTCGGCGGCGTGGGCCGAACTGGACCTGCCAGCCGGCGTGTCGGCCCGGGTGCTCCATGAGCCAATCACGTGGGACGGCGAGCGCCTCCCGATTCGACCAGCGCCAATGTGGTTCGAGCACACCTATGAGGTAGTGGTCGACGAGCTCGGGGTCGAGCCCGACGAGTTCGCCGCACTGCTCGACGCCGGCGCCCTCAGCTGAGCCGTCGGACCTGATCGGCATTCTCGAGGCTCGCCACTAAGGTAGGCTCTCGGGCGGCGAGGAGGTGGCTGGGATGCTGGAGATCGTGTCACGATCCGAGTGGGGGGCGCGCCCGCCGCGCTCTGTAGTCACCATCCCGCTACCCACCCCGGAGCTGTGGCTCCACCACACCGCCGGCAACGAGCAGGGGGCCTCCGGGGTCCGGGCGATCCAGAACTTCCACATGGACACCCGTGGGTGGAGCGACATCGCCTACTCGTTCCTCATCGACCGCATCTCGCTCGAGGTGTACGAGGGGCGCGGTGCTGGCGTCCGAGGTGGGCACACGTTCGGCCACAACTCGGTGTCCCACGGCCTCTGCGTGATGGGCAACTTCGAGACGACGACCGTCTCCGACGCACTCGTGGCGAAGGTCGCCGAGCTCGTGCGCTTCGGCCACGGCCGAGGCTGGTGGCCTGCTCAGCTGAGCGGCGGGCATCGCGACGTCCGACCGACGGCGTGCCCCGGAGCGAATCTGTACGCAGAAATCGGCGAGATCAACCGGCTCGCCATCCAAGACGAGATGGAGGATCCCATGAGCGTGCGACCGGGAGACGTGGGCGAAGCTGTCAGGAAGTTCCAGCAGGGCCTCCTTGGCTGGAATTCCGATGCGCTCCCACGATTCGGCGCAGACGGCGACTTCGGCGACGAAACCGAGGAATGGGTGCGGAACTTCCAGGACAGCCAGGACCTGACCGTCACCGGGGTGATCGACGGCGTGACCGGCGCACTCCTGCTCGAGTATCGCCCGGATCCGACCTGACCGACACCGCCGACCCGAGCCCTCGACCCACGACCAGCTACTTCGCAACCGTTTGGGACCGCGTGCCCGGCGGCCCATAGGATCGTGCCAGGCACGACGACGGTCTCGGGGGACTCGCCATGTACGACGTCATCATTCGCAACGGCTCGGTCATCGACGGAACCGGCGCTCCGGCCCGGCCCGCCGATGTGGGCATCGCCGACGGCAAGGTGGCGACGATCGGCACCGTCGACGGTGACGCGGCCCGCACGATCGACGCCACCGGAAAGCTCGTGACACCCGGCTTCATCGACATCCACACCCACTACGACGCCCAGGCTCACTGGGACACCACGCTGAGCCCGTCGCCACTGCACGGGATCACCACCGTCATCGCCGGCAACTGCGGGTTCACGATCGCACCGCTCCGCCAAGAGCACGGCGACTACCTGATGCGGATGCTCAGCCGGGTGGAGGGCATGCCGCTCGAGTCGCTACAACACGGGGTCCCATGGAACTGGAACAGCTTCGGCGACTGGCTGGACCAGCTGGAAGGGACACTGTCGATCAACACCGGGTTCATGGTCGGCCACAGCGCCATCCGGCGGTTGGTCATGGGAGAGCGGTCGGTCGGCAACCAAGCCACCCCGGCGGAGCTCGATGCGATGAAGCAGCTGCTCGGTGAGTCGATCGCCGAAGGTGGGCTCGGCTTCTCGTCGTCGTGGGCCACGACCCACAACGACCCGAACGGCCAGCCGGTGCCGTCCCGGCATGCGTCGGAGCACGAGATGGTCGAGCTGTCGTCGGTCTGCTCGGAATTCGACGGCACCTCGCTCGAGTTCATACCCGCCGTGGGACGGTTCTCCGACGACGCGATCGACCTGATCAGCCGCATGTCGGCTGCTGCCAACCGGCCGCTCAACTGGAACCTGATCGCGGTGTCGACGTCGCCCAGGCAGATCGAGGTCATGGAGCACAACCTCGCCGCCAGCGACTACGCAGCGAGCCACGGTGGCAAGGTGATCGCCCTGACGGTGCCGTGTGCCATCCAGACACGGCTGTCGTTCCAGAGCGGCTTCGTGCTCGACGCGCTCAACGGCTGGCGGGAGCCGATGGCCTTGCCCGACGACGAGAAGATGGCGCTGCTGGCCGACCCCGAACAGCGGCGGGAGCTCAACGAGCTCGCGCAAGGCCCCAGCCCGCTGCGCGGCGTTGCGAAGTGGCACCACTTGACCGTTGGCGAGGTGTTCTCCGACGACAACACGCCGTACCAGGGCCGCACGATCGGCGAGATCGCCGAAGAGGAGAACCGGGACACGTTCGACGTGGTGTGCGACATCGTCCTCGACGATGACCTCCAGACGGGTCTCTACACCCCACTGCGAGGCGACGATGACGACACCTGGGCGCTTCGCCGCGATGTCTGGCGAGACGAGCGAACGATGCTCGGCGGCACCGACGCCGGCGCCCATCTCGACCTCCTCGCCACGTTCAACGCCACGACCGCCATGCTCGAGAACGCCTGCGCCACCCGCGATCTCCTCTCCTGGGAGGAAGCGGTGCACCTGATCAGCGATGCCCCGGCCCAGATGTACGGGATCAAGAACCGGGGACGGCTCGAAGAGGGCTACTACGCCGATGTCAACGTGATCGACGCCGATCGGATCGGCGTGCGCCCTACCGAGATCCGCCACGACCTCCCAGGCGGCGCCTGGCGGTTGTACGGCACAGCCGACGGCTACGACCACGTGCTGTGCAACGGCGCCGAGATCGTTCGTAACGGCGAGTTCACCGATGCCCGCCCTGGTCGGATGGTCCGCAGCGGCTCCGAGACCAGCGGAACCAGCATCTGAAGCCATCGGCCCCACTTCATGGCCAATGGCGCACCCCTGAGGATCGATAACGGGGACGCTGGCCGCCTCGATCCTGGCGACAGGACAACCTCGGGTTGGCGCGACATGCTTGGCCAAGGAGCGCTACGGTTGGTCCCTTGTTTGGGGTGGTTTCCGCGAAGACCTTGGCCGAGGAGCTCCTGGCCAAGGATCTCCCCCGGCGATGGCAGCATGTCCAAGCCGTCGGCCGTCGAGCCGGGCTTTTTGCCAACGCTCTACAGCAGCGTGAGCTGACCAACCTGATCGCAGCAGGGTTCGTCCACGACATCGGCTACGCCGAGCCGATCATGGACACCGGGTTCCACCCGATTGACGGCGCCCGTCACCTCCGCCGTCTCGGCTTCGACGAAGACATCGTCTGCCTGGTCGCCCATCACACCTGCGCCCACATCGAGGCCGACCTGCGCGAGCTGGGCACCACGCTTCAGACGGAGTTTCCTCGCCACGTTGCCCTTCCTCACGATGAGCTCCTCTTCTGCGACCTGACGACCGGCCCTTGCGGCGAGCTGGTCACGGTCGAGGACCGCCTCGCCGAGGTCAAGACCCGGTATGGTGCCGATCACCTGGTCCACCGGTTCATCACAACGGCCGAGGATCAGCTCCTGGCAGCCGCCGAGCGGGCGAAGGCCAAGCTCGCATCGAAGGCTTGGGCGGCCTGAGGCTGCGAGCGGCGACAACGGTGGTCGAGACGTCCGGACGAAACGAGACGTCCGGAGATGTCCGAACGTGCGATCGAGACGTCCCCAGATGTCCCTCCTCGTGGTTGTCGTGTCCCTCCACGTGTTCGATGGTGTCAGGGACACATAGTTGTCATCGACTGGCTGGCGCGGGTGTTTGCTGGTGTTGATCGCGGCGGTTCAACACAGCCGCCGGTTGGTGGGAGTTTCGAGCGTCTGGGCCGAAACTCCCACTGCCGGCACCTTGGCTCGGCGGCCTCTCCGCCCCCGGCCGATCGGGCCACCC
The DNA here is from genome assembly GCA_029861725.1 of Acidimicrobiia bacterium. GTDB lineage: Bacteria > Actinomycetota > Acidimicrobiia > Acidimicrobiales > SZUA-35 > CADEDH01. The sequence goes on from JAOTYQ010000051.1 coordinate 6,177, forward strand.
CGATCGGCCAGTCGATGCGCGGTCACCCGCTCGTGATGACCAGGTTGTCGTAGTGGATGTGGGTCCGGTCGCGGTGGAAGATCTCGCTGTAGAAGCCATACGTGTCGATCGGACCGGGAGCCGGGCCGCTGTTGACGAGCACCTCGTTCACCCAGGTCTCCTCCTGACCGTCCTTGACGACGATGGTCAACTGCACCGGGCTGTCGATGCTGGTCACCGCGACCTCTTGTGAGGTCTCGGCATCGCGACAGTCGTCGAAGCTCTGCCCCTCTAGGACGACGACCGAGGCGTAGTGCCCGGCGTCGTCGGCGGTCAAGCCACGGTTCTCGAGCGCCAGCTCGGCCACCAGATCAGCACCCATCGGCACGACACAGGCCAGGAAGCGGTCGCCGGCGAAGTTGTCGGGCTGGATGGTGAGCAACCGGAGCTCGTCGGCCGTGCCGAACACCGTCCCGAACCGGAAGTCGCCAGCGCTGACCCCCGTGTTGTTCCGTTCGATGAACAGGTCGACGTCGATCCGGCCGTTGGCGATCGGCTCGGCCAGCGCCCGCACGACCGTGCCCTGACCGTGATCCTCGGTGAGATCGAGGTGGTAGTTGTCGGGGTGGTAGTCGAGCTCGAAGACCTCGCCGTCGACGGTGGGCCAGCCGAGGCCGTTGAAGTCGTCCCGGAGCACCTCGTTGGCAAACGTCGGACCGCCGACGGCCACCTCGGCCGCGGCGCACCGGATCCGGGCGTTCTGCCGAGCGGCGGTCGCATCGGCTGCGATCGGGGCGAACACCCGGAAGTACGGATCGGCGGCCAACACGCCGTTGGCGCCTCGCAGCACCTGCCGGCCCTCGCTGTCGTCGGGTCCCGGCCCATACGACTCCCAGTCGCTCACCCAGTCCTGGGCCTCGTCTTCGACGTCCCGAATGATCTCGTTCACCGCCGCCAGCTCCCATTGCACCTCGGTGGGCAGTTCCTTCGCTTGAGCTGCGCAGTAGGCGACGGCGGTGTCGAACGCCACCCCCTTGACCGACTCGTCAGCGGTGCCGTCGGCGTAGCTCGCCTGGGTGGCGGCATTGTTGGGTGCGCGATCGAGCCAGTCCTGGGGAGCGTACTGGCGCCAGAGGTCGGGATCGTCACCGGCCGTGGTCGCCAGCCAGCTGCGGAACTCGCCGTTGGTGACCGCCAGGGGCTCGATGTAGTAGTCGGCGGAACCGTCGAGCGTCTTCTCAGCGATCGAGCTCTGCGTGTCGGCGTCGACGTCGGACGACCCGATCACGATCTCGGGTAGCACGACGTGCTCCATCCGGGCCGCCGAGGGCAGCGACGCCACTTGCTCGACGAGCTCATCGCTCTCGGTGCACTGGTCCCAGGTGCCGACGATGTCAGCCAAAGTCCCGGCGAAGTCCTGACCCCGGAGGCTGCGCTGCATCTCGCCGATCGCCGCCTGATCGGCGCACCGGGGTGGATCGGGGGCGTTGCCCTGCGCCGCGAACGACGCCTCACCGGCGTTGTAGATCTCGCTGGCGACGCCGTCCTCGTTCCACTCGACCTGCCCGGACAGCACCGCCAGGCAGCTCGCCCCGTTGGGAGCCTGGCAGAGGGCGAACGACGCGTCGGGCGAGCGGGTGATGAACTTCCGGTCGCCGGCGTCGATCACCAGCGACGCGTTGGCCGCAGGATCGAGCCGGACGAACACGTGGCCAACGGCGAGGCCGACGTCGAGCGGCGACGACGACAGCTCGGGGATGGTCACGTTGGCGCCCCGCAGGGCCTCGATCTCGAAGACCGACTCTGCGGCTATGGTCGCCGACCCGGCGGCGTCGACCTCGATCACATCGCCGGGAGCGCCGTCCTGGAAGGTCCCGCTCGCCAGCTGGTCGCCGTTGACGGTGACGCTGTCGCGTTCGGAGCGAACCGTGAGACGAGCATTGGCGATCGAGACGTCGGCCTCGACGGCGTCGATCTCCTCTCCGCCACCCTCGTCGGCCTCGTCGGCCTCGCCGGCCTCGTCGCCGCCGATCACGCCGCAGGCGCTCGCGACGAGCACGCCGGCGATCAGCAGGCTGAACAGTCGTAACCACTTCATGATGAGCCCCTGCTCCCTCTCCTCGTGACGTGACGTCGGCGGCCAGCCGACGTCACCCCTCGGGCAATCCAAGATAGCCGACCGCGGTGACGGACTCAGCCGTCGTTGTGCCCAGAGTCGCCCGTGGCCGTCTCCCCAGCGTCGCGGCGCCAGCCTCGAACCGCCTCCGACCACGAGCACCGGATTGGGCTGATCTGCTCATCGGCGGGCCTTCGCCCACTTCAGGGCGGTCCGGCCGCTCGAATCCGGCCTCGGCGTGGCCGAAGCACGGCTCGCACCCCGGCAGCCACGAGGTGGGTGTTTGTAGGATGAGCGCCGACACAGGAGGAGTGCTGGGGTGGGATATCAGCTCGGGGTGGACATCGGAACGACGTTCACAGCGGCTGCCATCCACCACGCCTCGAGAGCACGGATCGTTCGACTGTCAGACGACGACGCAACGATCCCCACGGTCGTCTCGACACTGCCAGGCGGGAGCCTCGTGGTCGGTTGTCTAGGGAGCGAGCGCCTTCGGACCCACCCCGAGCTCGTGGCGAGGGAGTTCAAGCGAAGGATCGGCGATCCGACTCCGATCGAGCTCGGCCCCGAGTCGCACCAGGCGTCGTGGTACATGGCCCAGGTCCTGGCCGCAGTGGCGGCCGCAGTGGCGGCCGGCGAAGGAGAGCCGCCCAACCGGGTCGCCCTCACCCATCCTGCGAATTGGAGCGGCCAGAAGATCACCCGCCTCCTCCAGGCCGTCTCCGAGGCCGGCCTCGACCCGGAGGCCACCGTGTTGCTCACCGAGCCGGAAGCGGCGGCGCGGGCCCACGCCGCGACCCGCGCCGTCACCGAGGGGGAGGTGATCGCCGTCTACGACCTCGGCGGTGGCACGTTCGACACCGCCGTTCTCCGCCGAGCCGGCGAAGGGTACGAGATGCTCGGTCGCCCGGAGGGCATCGAGCGGCTCGGCGGTCTCGATTTCGACATGGCGCTGTTTCGCTATGTGACTCACCAGCTCGGCCACGGCTTCAAGTCGTTGGACCTCACCAATCCGCCGGTTGCCCGCGGTGTCGTCGCACTCCGCGACGCGTGCGTTCAGGCCAAGGAGCGCCTCTCGTTCGTGACCGAGATCGAGGTCGCCGTCGAGATCCCCGACCTCGCCCCCCGGGTCGAGGTCGATCGGCGCAGCTTCGAGGCCTTGGTCCGCCCGGCCTTGATGGAGACGATCGGCGCGCTGCGCCGTGCCCTGGCCGGGGCCGCCGTCGAGGCCGAGGATGTCTCCCAGATCCTCATCGCCGGCGGCTCGAGCCGCATTCCGCTCGTTGCGGAGCTGATCGCCGAGGTTCTCGAGCGGCCGGTGGCGATCGACCGCGACCCGAAGCACGTCGTCGCTCTCGGGGCGGCCCACGCCGCCGCAGACGCCGGCGACGCTGCGTCATCGGGCCACGCCGGGCCATTTGCCGACGAACGGGCGGGCGACCCGTCGACCACCGGCCGCCCCGCCCCACCGATCCAGCAGCCGGCCGACCCCGTCGTGGCGGAACCGGTCGGCGCCAGGCCGGCACCACCGACGCCGACCACGTCCAGAACCCGAGTCGCGCCCAGCTCCACGACAGACGCCGAGCCGAGCGCCGCCCCACGACCTGAGCGGGGCGCAGCAGCAATGCCTCCCGCAACCGGGGCGACGCTGGTCGCACCAACACCTGGTGCCCCCACCTCCGTCGTCGAGGCGGAGCCGACCGATACCGGCGATGAACCGGCCGGCGTAGCCTCCGACGAGGCCGGGAGCGGTCGGAACCGCCAGCGGCGACGCTGGGCGTGGCCACGGTCGCGGCGCTGACCAAACGCCCGTCGGCCGACTCAGCTCAGGGCCACTGCCGCCCCATCGAGGGCGTGGTCAGCCTCTGACGGCGAGAGCGTTCAGGAAGTCGGCGGCAATCGGCGCTGCCGTCGAGCCGCCGAACTCGCCGGCCTCGACGAACACGGCGAAGGCCAGGTTGCCCTGGAAGCCGACGAACCATGCATGGGACTTGGGCGGATTGTCGTTGCCGAACTCGGCCGTGCCGGTCTTGCCGCTGACGGGGGCGCCGACGACCTGAGCGACCGCCCGACCGGTGCCCTCGGTGACCACCGCGCGCATGAGCTCCTGGAGCGAGTCGGCGGCCCGTGGCTCGAGCGGGGTCACCACCTGGGGCGACCGCGCCGGGGACGTGACGAGCACCGGCGACCGGAACGTCCCGTCGGCAGCCGTCGCCGCCATCACCGCCGCGCTCAAGGGGCTCATCAGCACCCTTCCCTGCCCGAAAGCCGCAGCGGCCAGATCGACGTTGTCCTCGGCGACCGGGACGCTGCCCGTGAAGGCGAACTCTCCCAGGTCGTAGTCGGTCCCCAGGCCGAAGTCGCTCGCCGTGGCGTTGAGCGTCTCGGGAGCGAAGCCGAGGGTGGCACCAACGAACGCGGTGTTGCAGGAATGAGCGAACGCATCTCGAAACGAGACGACGCCGAGCACTTCGTTCTCGGCGTTGGCGAAACCCCGGCCCGACACGGTGATGGTCTGCGGACACTCGACGGGGTCGTTGGCCGACAGCGTGTCGCGAAGGAGCGCGTAGCCGGTAACCACCTTGAAGATCGAACCTGGTGGGTACTGGCCGGTCATCGCGAAGTTCACGGTGGCCCCCATGGGACCGTTGGCCACCGCCACCACCTCGCCGGTCGACACCTCGACCGCCACCAGCGCGCTGGTGAGCTCCGTTCGTTGCAGCGCGGCCTCGGCCGCCCGCTGCACCACCGGATCGATGGTGGTCTGCACCGGTTCGCCGTCGGCGGCAGGAACGGTGAACAACAGCTGCGGCTCGCCGATCTCGACGACCGACGACGTGGTTATCAGCCCGGTGCCCGTCGTCGTCGTGCTCGGATCGGGTCCGCTCCGGATCACCGAGACCTCCAGCCCCGGCTGACCTGTCAGCACCCCGTTGAACGTCGACTGCAGACCGGACAGACCGGCGTAGTCGCCGGGTTCGAACCGGTCGGGGAACTCCTCGATGATCTCGGCCGTGACCTCACCCGAGCGACCGAGGAGGGCGCGGGCGAGGTTCGGGTCGACCGAGGCGGGCCGTACGGACTCCCTGAACACGGTGCCGGGCAACGGAAACACCTGATCCCGAATCGCGTCGTACTCTGTCCGGGGAAGTGTCGTCACCGGCACAAAGGCTTCGGGCGATGCCGCCTCGACACTGGATGCGAGCTCGACGCCATCGATCCCGAGGATGTCCTCCAGCTGTTGGGCGAGCAGCGGGAGGTCTTGGACCCTGCTCGGTTGGACACCGATCTCGACGAGCGCGATCTCGTCGACGAGCAACACCCCGCCGCGCCCGAGTATCGGCGCCCGGGTCGGAGCCAGCCGGGCTCGCTGCAAGCGGTCGCCCGGCCGCAGACTCGGCTCGAGGATGGCCGGCTGCCAGTCGACGAGCCACTCGCCACCGACGAAGCGGAGGTCGATGTCACTGGCCGTCGTCCAGCTGATCCCCTCGGGGAACTGCCACGTGAGCTCGATCGGGGCGCGGGCGGTCGTCGCATCGAGCAGGGTGACCTGACCCTCAGCGGCGTCGAGGGTGAAGGGCGCGAGACCACCGGTGAGCTCCTCGAACTCGGCCCCAACCTCGGTTTCGGGGCGGGCGCGGGGAGCGCTAGATCCGGGGGTCGAGGCGGTTCCGCTCTCCGAGGTGGTCTCGGTCGTCACACCGGGAGTGGCGGTAGCTCCTGGATCGACGAACCGGACCGCGCCGAGCTCACCCGCCTCGAGTGCGGTGACGAAGCCGGCAACGACCTCCGAGGCCTCGGCCGCCGAGCCCGCCTCGACCGGAGCGGTGGTGGTCGTGTCGTCGTCGCTCGTCCCCATCAGGTCGAGGTCGGCCACCAGGTCGGGGAACAGGATGGCTACTCCGGCGAGCACGGCGCCCGTCAGCAGGAAGCCGCTGAGCACTGCCACCACCGCTCCCGACCTGTCCCGCCCGCCACGATCTTGTGCTGCCATGTGCCTTGGTTTCCCTCCCGAGGAACGAAATGCTAACCAACCGCGTGCCAGAACTCTCGACACCTCGACCGCCGGTTGTGGCGGCGGCCTTCGCCTCTACCATCGACACCATGGGCTCGATCGAACGTCCGAACGTCGGCGAACCTGCGCCCGACTTCACCTTGCCGGACAGCAAGGGTGCGCCGTGGCACCTCTCCGATCACCGCGGCCATCCAGTGGTCCTCATCTTCCATCGCCACATCGATTGACTGCCGTGCGGTGACCACGCCCTCGCGGTCGGCGAGCGGCTCGCCGAGTTCGGCGCCGAGACGGCGATCGCCCTGATCACGTTCACCGGGCCGGACAGGCTCGCGGCCTACCTCGAAGCCCGCCCGCTCCCCTATCCGGCGCTGATCGATCACGACCGAGGCACCTACCGCCGCTACGGGCTCTACCGGGGCTCCGTACGCCGAGTATGGGGGTGGCGGGCCCTTCGAAGCTACGCCGCCATCGTCCGATCGGACGGCCCGGGCCGACTGCGTCGCCCGTCTGAAGACACCCTGCAGCTCGGCGGGGACTTCGTGATCGGCCCTTCAGGCAACCTGGAGTTCGGCCACTGGGGTGCCGGACCGGATGACCGTCCCGGAATCGATCGGTTGATCGAGGTTGTGGCAGAGTTGCGGTAGCGCAGGCACTTCGGGCGAAGCGTCACGACGGCGTCGACGATCCGCACGGAGCCAATTGGCGGCGGAAGGAGACGGCGTTGCGTGACAAGACGGTCGGCTGGCTCTTCGTAGTCGCCCAGGCCGTCCTGCTGATCGCCGTGGTCCTGTTGCCCGCTGCCGAGCACTGGAGCCGACCACTGTGGCTGATGACAGTGGCCGGGATCTGCGTCGTCGCCGGCATCGTCATCGCCGCCGTCGCCGCACTCGGCCTTGGGACCGCTCTCAGCGCGACGCCGGTCCCGAACGAGGTCGGCGAGCTGCAGACGTCGGGCCTCTTCGCCCTCGTCCGCCACCCCGTCTACTCCGGAATCATGCTCGCCGTGGCGGGAGCCGCACTCCGGTCCGGCAACGCGGTCGTGGCCGTCGTGGCCGCGTTGACCATCGGATTCTTCCCTTTGAAGGCTCGCTGGGAGGAGCGGCGTCTCGCCCAACGCTACCCTGGCTACCAGGACTACGCCGCCAGCACCCCACGCTTCGTCCCCCGTCCGGCATCGCTCTGGCGACGACAGCCCGCAACCTGATCGAGCGCCCTCCTAACGAGCCCTTTCGTCGAGCCATTGGCGGGCGGCATCGTGCTCCTCGGCGGTCCCGAGAACGATCAGCACGTCTCCCTCCTCGGGAACGCATCGTGGATCGCGCTGATGGGTGAACGTGCCGTCGGTTCGGCGCACTGCGAGGAGGGTGAGTCCGGTCTCCTTGAGTACGCCCGACTCGGTGAGCGGTCGGCCGACGAGGTCGACGTCGGGGCCCACCTCGAGCTCCCCGAGGCGAACCTCGAAGTGCTGGTCGCTCATCGTCTCGCCCAGGAAGTCGGCGACATTGGGCTCGAGCACGAACGATGACATCCGTCCGGCGCCGATCTCGTGCGGGTTGACAACGCGGTCGGCGCCGGCCAGTTCCAGTTTGGGCGCCGACGCCGGCCCGACCGCGCGGGTGACGATGAACAGCGCCGGGTTCAGCGCTCGACCCGACAGGGTGACGAAGAGGTTGTCCGACTCGCCGTCGAGGGCGACGACGAGGCTCCGGGCCCGATCGATCCCGGCCTCCCGGAGGACGGTGTCGTCGGTGGCCTCACCGATGACGGCGAGGATGCCTGCGTCTTCGAGGACCTCCGGATTGCGGTCGATGACGACAACGCGCTCACCCGACGATGCAAGGCGAGAGGCGATCGCTCGGCCGACCTGGCCCCAGCCGCAGACGACCACGTGATTTCTCGTCTGTTCGATCACCTTACGCAACCTCGACTTTCCGACATGGTCGGTCAACCGACCCTCCATCAACGCTCCGAAGACCTGACCGATCGCATAGAGGCCGATCCCCACGCCGACGAGAATCAGCAGCGACGACACGACACGATAGGCCGGGGTGATCTCCGCACCGACTTCGCCGTAGCCGACCGTCGAGACCGTGATCAGCGTCTGGTAGAAGGCATCGAGCCACCCCAGCCCCAGCAGACGATAGGCCCCGGTCCCGAGCAGTAGCACCACCACATAGGCGGCGAGCGCGACCACCACGCGATCCCACGGATCGTCACCGTCGATTGGATTGAGGTCGGGAGAGGTCATCGTCGGAGCCCAGGGTAGGAGCACACGACCGAGCGTTGGCGGTCCCCGGGCATCGTGTGCGGGATACCCGGATCCAATCGCGATCCGCAGGCTCGTGTGTGCTAGCACAGCAGCGTGAACCAGGCCCCGGTTGCCCGACGCAACGCTTCGGGCAGCGTACGAAGGAAGTGAGTGCCGATGGCTGATCGAGTAGCGCTGGTGACCGGTGGCGGGCGAGGCATCGGGCGCAGCATCGCCCTCGGACTCGCCGCCGACGGCATCGACGTGGCCATAACCTATCGCCGCGATGGCGAAGCGGCGGCCGAGACGGTCGCCCAGATCGAGGCGAAGGGCCGGGCCGGCCTCGCCATCCAGGGCGACATCTCGGTCCCCGACGACAACACCCGCACTGTAGACGAGGTCGTCGACCGCTTCGGCGGGTTTCACATCGTGATCAACAACGGCGGCATCGCCAGCCGAGGTCGCCCGGTGGTCGACACCGACCCCGACGAGCTGCTGCGCGTCGTGTCCACTCATGCGCTCGGCCCGCATCACCTGTTCTCGGTAGCGGTACCCCACCTGCGAACCCACGAGCGGGCCGACATCGTCGTCATCTCGTCGGTGGCGACGCTCAACCACGGTGCGAACGGCGCTCCCTACAACATGGGAAAGGCGGCACTCGAATCGCTCGCCCTCACCCTGGCCAAGGAGGAGCGGGACAACGGCATCAGGGTGAACATCGTCGCCCCGGGACTGGTCGAGACCGAGATGGGGCGGCGCCTCGTGAGGGGCGCGGCCGGCATCGACGACATCACCACGCTCAAGGATGTCATGCCGTTCGGCCGGGTCTGCCAGCCGGAGGACATCGCCGACGCCGTCAGGTTCTTCGTGTCCGACCGGGCGGGTTACATCACGGCTGAAAAGCTGAATGTCTGGGGCGGCGGGCAGCAGTGGCGCTGACCGCCGGCTCCCAGACACTCACGAGAAGCACGACGCTGGACCTCACGGACTTGACCTCACGGACTGGACCTGACGAACAGACCCGTCGGGGCACCTTCAGACAGCGTCGGCCCCGACCTCGCCGGTGCGGATGCGCACGAGCGACTCGACATCGGTGATCCAAATCTTGCCGTCGCCGATCTTCCCCGTCTGGGCCGCCGAGCGGATCGCCTCGGCGATCTTGGCGCCGTCGGTGTCGTCCGCGACGATCTCCAGCTTTATCTTGGGCACGAAGTCCACCTGGTACTCGGCCCCCCGGTAGGTCTCGGTGTGCCCGCCCTGACGACCGAATCCCTTTACCTCGGTGACCGTCATGCCCTGCACGCCTGCGCCGTTGAGTGCCTCCTTCACACCGTCGAGCATGTGGGGCTTGATGACTGCCGTGATGAGTTGCATTCCGGTTCCTCTCTCTGTGCGGATGGTCGACTCAGACCGTCGCCGTAGCAGCCAGGATGTCAGGGCCGTAGCCGGGACTGCCATGCTCCGAGATGTCGAGCCCGGCCACCTCGTCCGCAGGATCGACCCGCAGGAGGCCTGCTGCCTTGAGGATCATGAACATCGCACCAGCGGCGGCGAAGACGAACACCGCGATCACGACGCCGCCGACCACCTGATCGGCCAAGAGGCCAGCCCCGCCGCCGTACAGCAACCCGGCGCTCTCCTCTGCACCGTTGATCGGTGATGTCGTTGCGAACAGACCTGTGGCGAGCAGACCCCAGAAGCCGCAAACGCCGTGCACGGAGAAGGCACCGACCGGGTCGTCGATGCCCGCCCGCTCGATCCCGAGGACCGACAGGACGACGATCACGCCCGCGACGCCACCGGTGATCATCGTGCCGAGCCAGGACATCTCAGCGATACCGGAGCAGATGGCGACCAGGCCAGCGAGGATGCCGTTGCCAGCCATCGACACGTCCGGCTTCGACATCGTGAGCCACGAGGTCAGCATCGCTGCACCGCCGCCGGAGGCGGCGGCGAAGGCGGTGAGGACGGCGATGACCGGCACCGCCATGTCGGCCTGCAGCTGTGAACCAGGGTTGAAGCCGAACCAGCCGATGAAGAGCAGGAGCACGCCGGCCATCGCCAACGGGATGCTGTGGCCGGGAAGGGCCCGCGGCTTGCCGTCGTCGCCGTACTTGCCGATGCGGGGCCCGAGCACCATCGCACCGGCCAGTGCAGCGAAGCCGCCGGTCATGTGAACGAGGCCGGAGCCGGCGAAGTCGATGAAGCCCAACTCATCGAGCCAGCCGGCACCCCACTTCCAGCTGACGACGATCGGGTAGATGAACGCAGTGACGAGTGCCGAGTAGCAGAGGTAGCCGACGAACTTCGTCCGCCCGGCGACGGCACCCGACACGATCGTGGCGGCGGTCGCGGCGAAGGCGGCCTGGAAGAAGAAGTCGACCGGGACGGCCAGCGGGTAGAAGTCATCCGAGGCGAGCGCCTCCGGGCTGATGTCGACCAGCGCCCCGTCGAAGAATCCCGCGATGCCCAGGCCCGCTGAGGAGACCCAGCCGTTGAAGTCTCCGGGGTAGGCGATGCCCCACCCGATGGCGGCGAAGGCGAGCACGCCGATGCACATGTCCATCAGGTTCTTCATCATGATGTTGGCAGCGTTCTTGGCCCGGGTCAGGCCCGCCTCGACGAGGGCGAACCCCGGCTGCATCAGGAACACGAGGACGCCAGCCAAGAAGATGAAGATATTGTCGAGGACAACCATGTTCATGGCCTCGGCTCCCGACGAAACCGTGCGGTCGTACTGGTCGCTCACCTCCTGAGCCGTCGCGGGCCCGGCGAGGACCAGCAGGGCCAGCGCGGCAATGCACCCTCCGAAGACCAACTTCCTTCTCATGCGAGCGCTCCTTGTCCGTGTCGCTTCGAGAGCAGACAGTACGAGCGGCCCGTTTCGGCGATGTTCTGGGCTCGTTACGCGACTACGACGCCTTTCTTGCGCGAATCTGACGCCTTGGGCGACAGGTCCGCGTGCTGGTGGGCGCGACGATGGCGACGCATCACAATGGTTTTCTCGGCGCCGCTCGACGCTCAGCGGTCGAGCACGTAGCCGCGACGCCGGACGGTCCGTATCGCCAATCCGAGCGGCTCGATTCGGCGGCGGAGCCGGAGGACGTGGACGTCGAGGACGTTCCGACTGGGGTTACCGTCGGGCCACCCGCAGTCGAGGAGCTCGTTCCGACCGACCACCTTGGCGAACTTCGACAGCAGCAGCTCGACGAGTCGGGCCTCGATCGGCGGGAGGGCGACCCAGGAGCTACCGACGCGGAGCACACCGTCGCCGTCGATTCTCGGCT
>JAOTYQ010000489.1 GCA_029861725.1 Acidimicrobiia bacterium
CCACCGAGCTCGATGGTCTCGCCGCCGGCCACGCAGATCATCTGGTCGAGAGGGACTCCCTGCGCCTCGAGTATCCGGACCGTCTCGTAGCTGCCGATCACGGTGGCGCCGGTGTTGCGGGAGATGCGCTCCGCCCCGTACAGGTGGTCGAAGTGGGAGTGGCCGACGACGATCCAGTCGCACTCGTCGATGTCGTCGGCGACCAGCCCGGTGCCGACTGCACCCTGGGCCCGATCGATGTAGGCATCGAGGAATACGGTCAGACCCCCGGTGATCAGCCGGAACGTGGCGCACCCGTACCAGTCGAGGGTTGCGCTCATCCGTCGTCCCCCACGGACCGGTCGACCTCGCTGGCTGCGGACCGTAGAGCATCGAGTCCGTCGTCGATCTCGCCGGGCGTGACGTTGAGCATGGGAGCGATACGGACGACGTTGCCGTACAACCCGCCCTTGCCGATGAGGAGCCCGGCCCCCTTACATGCTTCCAGTAGCGCACTCGTGCGCACGGCGTCGGGTTCGATCGAACCCGGCCGGACCATCTCGAGGGCCTGCATCAGGCCCTTGCCCCGGGCCTCGGCCATCCAGGACGTCTCGTCGACGAGCTGATCGAGGCCGGCCCGGAGCCGGGTCCCCATCGCCAGGGCGTTGGCCTGCAGGTCGTTGTCGAGCACGTGGCGGAGGGTGGCCCGGCCGGCGGCCATCGACAGCGGGTTGCCGCCGAAGGTCGAGAACGACACGGCGGTGATGCAATCCATCACCTCGGCTCGGGCGACGACGCCGGCGAGGGTGATGCCGTTGCCGACCCCCTTGGCGAAGGTGAGGATGTCGGGCACGATCCCGTGGGCCTCGTAACCCCAGAAGTGCTCGCCGGTGCGTCCCCACCCGGTCTGGACCTCATCGGAGATGAAGAGGATGTCGTGGTTGTCGAGCTCCTTCTTCATCGCGCCGAAGAACCCGTCCGGGGGGGTGGCGAAGCCACCGACGCCCTGGATCGGCTCGGCGATCATGCAGGCGACGTCGCCGGCGGTCATCATGTCGATCACCTGCACGAGGTCGCCGACGCAAGCCTCGGTGTAGGCGTCGTCGTCGAGATCGCGGAAGGGGCTCCGGAGCCGGTAGCCGCCGTGGACGAAGTTGACGTTGAGGCCCGAGAAGCTCGACGACGACCACGAGCGGTGGCCGGTGATGGCCATCGCGGAGAACGACCGGCCGTGGTAGCTGTTGCGCATGGCCAGGATCTGATTCGACTTCCGGTAGTTCGACGCGAGGAGCAGGGCGGTGTCGTTGGCTTCGGTCCCGGAGGTGGTGAAGAAGACCTTGGCGTCGGGAATGCCGGAGACGGCGGCGAGCTCGTCGGCGAAGTCGAGCATCGGTTGGGAGAGATAGAGGGTCGACGTGTGGAGCACCTTCTCGGCCTGAGCCTGAATGGCAGCGGTGACCTCGGGAACGCTGTGGCCGATCATCGTCGTGAGCACCCCGCCGAAGAAGTCGAGGTAGCGGGTGCCGTCGACGTCGAACACGTAGCTCCCCTCCCCGCGTTCGATGGCGATCGGCTCGTCGTAGAGCAGCTTGATCCACGAAGGCATCACCGACCGGTACCGATCGGCCAGCTCGGTCCGGAGGCGGGCCGCGACCTGGTCGACTGCGCCGGTGCCCGGTTGGCCGGTTGGGGCGGATTCGTCGATCATGAGACTCCTCGCACTCGTCGCCTGGGTAGCACAGTATGGCAGGCACACGTCGGCGGTCGCGGCTCGGCGACCTACCGGAGGCACAGCAAGAGAGGTACGGCATGAGAGGCCAGATCTTCGAGAGGGATGGCAGGATGGGTGCGGCATGAACACCGAGGTCAGCGACCGGGAGCGGTGGAATGGCCGCTACGCAGACGGAGAGGAGGGCGGCACGCCCTTGATGCTCGGCCGTAACCTGCATCTGTTCCCTCGTTCGGGCCTGGCCCTTGATGTCGCCGGCGGTCCCGGGCAGGCTGCGGTGATCCTCGCCGCCCGGGGGTTGGACGTGACCGTGTGCGACGTCTCCGACGTGGCGCTCCGAATGGCCGCCGAGCGGGCCGAGCGGTCGAAGGTCTCGATCACGACGATCGAGACCGATCTGACCTCCGATCCCCTCCCGAACGGTCCCTGGGACCTGATCACCTGCTTCAACTACCTCGACCGCAAGCTGTTTCCCGCCATGATCGAGCAGCTCGCGCCACACGGTCAGCTGGCTGTGACGCTGGTCACCAGAAGCAACCTGGAGCGCAACGAGCATCCTACGGAGCGCTTCCTGCTCGACGATGGAGAGCTGCCGAGCCTGCTCGGCGACCTGGCCATCGAGTACTACGATGAGGGGTGGAAGCTCGACGGCCGACACTGTGCCGAAGCCCTCGCGCGGCGGGTGTGACCGGGCCGGCGGTCACCCTCGGGCCCCTCGCTCGTTGCGGGGGTTAACGGTGTCGTTCGAGCTCTACCTCCCACGCCTCGACGCCACCCCGTTTGCCGTGCTCGCGACCCACGGGCCCGGCGACCGGCTCGACCTCGTTCCCTGCTGCTTCGCCGTCGACGGCCCCGGCACCGAATCGGCGGAGCTGGTGACCGCCGTGGATCACAAACCGAAGCGGACTACCCGACTGGCTCGGCTCGTCAACATCGAGCGGAACCCAGCGGTGACGCTCCTCGTCGACCATCGCGATGCAGACGACTGGAACCAGCTCTGGTGGGTCCGGGCCCATGGGCGAGCCCGCGTCGTCGACCATGGCCCGTTGCACTCGAGCGCGGTCGAGGCCCTCGCCAAAAAGTATCCTCAGTACCGCCAGCGACCTCCGGCGGGACCGGCGGTGCGGATCACCGTCGACCGCTGGACGGGATGGATTCCCTGAGCCCGCCGAGGTCGTCGTCCTGGTCGCTGGGCCCGCTCGCCCTCAGCCCGGCTCCTCCAACCGGAGCAACAGGTACTCGAGCATCGAGAGCAGAGCGTTCTTCACCGATTCCTTGTCGCGAGCGTCGCAGTCGACGAAGGGGATCTCGTTGCCGATGTTGAGGGCGAAGCGCACGGCGGCGATGTCGGGACGATGGTCGGTGTCGAAGTGGTTGAGCACGACCACGAACGGGATGCCCCGTTCCTCGAAGTAGTCGATCGCCGGGTAGCAGTCGTCGAGCCGCCTGGTATCGACGAGAACGAGCGCTCCCATCGCCCCGTCGACGATGTCGTCCCACATGAAGCCGAATCGATCCTGTCCCGGCGTGCCGAACAGGTACATGAGCAGGTCGTCGGCCACCGTGATCCGGCCGAAGTCCATGGCGACCGTGGTGCTCGTCTTCGACTCGACGAGGCTCGCGTCGTCGATCCCCTTCGCGGTCTCGGTCATGGCCGCCTCGGTCCTCAGCGGTGTGATCTCGCTCACGCTGCCGACGAACGTGGTCTTGCCAACGCCGAACCCGCCGGCGATGACGAACTTCACCGACAGGGGCGCCGGTAGCGGTTCGACGAGTGTCTCAGAGGGCGCGTACGCCATCGATCAACCTCCTTACGAGTTGGCCGTCGGCTGCGGTCGTAGTGCGCCCGACGTCGAGCAGGCCGGCGCTCACGAGATCGCCGATGAGCACCCGCACCACCCCCAGGGGTAGCTCGAGGCGGGCGCTGATCTCGGCCGGTGACAGGCGTGCGCCCGCGATGATCCAGATGTCGGTCTCCACGGGACCGAGTGGGGGCGGCGACTGCTGGGACGACGGGCTTTGGAAGACGATCCGCTCGATCGCGATCTGGACCGTTTCGTTTCGTGTTCGACCGCCCGTGAGGGTGAAGGCGCGCACCAAGCTCTCGCCTTCGTCAACGTCCGGGTCGGCGTCGTCGACGTCTGGTCCACGGTCCTCGACGCTCACGCCGCCAGGGAGTTCTTCAGCTCGGCCACCAGGCCTGGGCTCAACACCGAGCCGGCCCGGTTCAGCAGCACGGTCATCTCGTAGCCGATCAGACCGACGTCGCAGTCACGGTCGGCGAGGACGCCGAGCGTCGAGCCGTCGCCGATCGCGGACACGAACATGAACCCGCCCGACATCTCGACGATGAGCTGCTCGACCGAGTGGTAGTCGAAGCACTTGGCGGCACCGTTGGCCAGACTCGTGAGCCCCGATGTGACGGCTGCGAACTGCTCCACGTTGTCGCGATCCCTCCCCGCCGACGCGGCGAGAAGGAGCCCGTCGGACGAGACGGCGATCGCCTCCTCGACGCCGTCGGTCTCCTCGACGAACTGGACGAGTAGCCAGTTGAAGTTCTTCGCTTCTTCGCTGACGGACACCTGCCGCTCCTCTCCTCACTCGTGCTCGCCGGCCGCGGCGGGCCGACTGTCGACCTCGGATTCCGTGGCCGGTCCGGCGCTCCGTCGGCCCTGCTGGAAGCTGCTCCACCGGTTGCGGAGCTTCTCGGCCTCCTCGACGACCTCGGCGGTCGAATCCGTCGTAGCCACCGTGCGCTTCTCTTTGACCGTAGAAGGCTGCTCGGCCTGCTGTGTTCGGCGCCGGGACGCCCTCCGGGGGACGCTGCTGACCTGGGCCGCCGCCGTTGGCGACAGGCTGCCCAGATAGCGCCCCTCGCTGTCAGTCGCCGGGCCAACGACGGTCGGTGGCGCCATCGTCGCCTGCGCCGATCGGGCCCGAACCGGCTCGGCTGTCGGTGGTGGTGTCGGCTCGGCTGGTGCTGTGGTTGGTTTGGGGTCGGCTGTTGGCGTCGGTGTCGGCTCGGCTGGCGTTGTGGTTGGTTTGGGGTCGGCTGTTGGCGTCGG
>JAOTYQ010000490.1 GCA_029861725.1 Acidimicrobiia bacterium
GGAGACATCGAGGTGCTCGGCCAATCGGTGAAAGGATCGAGCACCCACGCCATCGCTCGCCGGGGCCTGGCCCTCCTCCCCGAGGACCGGGGCCTCTTCTTCCAGCTGACCGTGGCCGAGAACCTCCGCCTCCACCGGCATCGGGGCAGCACGGTGACGACCGAGCAGGTTGTGTCCTACTTCCCGGTGCTCGAATCGCTGCTGGGCCGGCAGTGCGGCCTGCTGTCGGGGGGCGAGCAACAGATGCTCGCCGTTGGCTGCCAGCTGATCTCCGACCCCGACGTGCTCATGGTCGACGAGATGAGCCTCGGGCTGGCCCCGGTCATCGTCGAGCGGTTGCTGCCGGTCGTGCGCCAGATCGCCGATGACACCGGTATGGGCGTGCTGCTCGTCGAGCAGCACGTCGGGGCGGCCCTCGCCATCTCCGACCGGGCGTACGTACTCAGCCACGGGGAGATGGTGTTGTCTGGCTCGGCCGCCGAGCTGTCGGAGAACCGCCACATGCTCGAGGCCAGCTACCTCGGGGCGACCGCGCTCGACGCCTGAACCCCGGTGTTGGTTCCGTGTAGACCGCGGAACTAGACCAGGAACGGGACTAGGGCGTGAAGGAACCCGGGCGTGTTCTGGCCGTGCACGTTGTGGCCGGCGTCGGGCACGATCCGGAGCCGCGAGTCCGGTACGGCCTCGGCGAACCGCTCGGCGGCCTCGGCCGTGAAGATCGCCGAGTCGGCGCCCCGAATGATGAGCAGCGGCATCGCCAGGTCGCGGACGTCGTCGAGGGTGAAGCGGTCCCCGCGGCGACGGTGCTCGCCGGTCGCCTTCAGCCGGGGGCCGTGATCGTGCTTCGACACGAACTTGCCGTCGGCTCGCCGGAGCAGATTGTAGCGGACCGTCCGCTCGATGTGGATGCGCGAGCGGTACGGGTCGTACTTCTGCACCCGAGCCACGAAGTGGTCGATGTCGTCGAACTCCCGGGTCTCGGTGACGAACCGGCGGATGACCTTCGCGCCGTCCTCCGACACCTCGGGGCCGATGTCGACGAGGACGAGCTTGCGGACCCGGTCGGGGTGCTCCAGGGCGAGTCGCATGGCGTTCTGGCCGCCCATCGAGTGGCCGACGACGACGAGGTGTTCGAGGCCCATCGCGTCGATGAAGGCGGCAGCGTCGAGACCCATCGCCATCGATGAGTAGTCGCTGTCCTTGGCCCACTCGCTGTCGCCATGACCACGCTGATCGAGCGCGTACACGTGGAACCGATCGGCGAGATGGAGGCTGACCAGGTCGAAGGAGTGGGCCGACTGGTTCGAGCCGTGCAGCAGCAGGATCGGCGGTGCGCCGGGTTCGCCCCATTCGAGGTAGTGGAACCGTTGGTGCCGCATGACGACGTTGTTCGACCGGTAGCGGACGGTCGGGCTGTGACCGATACCGAGGTCGGCTGCGCTCGTGGTCAGGCTGGCGAACTCGGCGGTCGTCGTGAGGTCGAGCGGCGCGCCGCTCTCGGCGAACTCGTTGAGGTGCATTGCCGCGAACGTAGCCGCCTCCACAACTCGCGGCCCAGCCCCGCGAGGGCATGGCCCGACGTCGCAGCCCGAAACCTCACCATCGAGCGGTGGGCAGCGTCGTCCTCGGTCCGATGGCGCGAACTGCCCCGGCCAGAAGACCCAGTCGGCTTCAGTTCTCGGCTCGGGCAGTCGACATCTGAGCGGTGAGTCCCGGGCCGGCTCCCGGCATCGACGAACAGGCGGAACGGCAGTGGCGGGCTTCGCCGCGCAAGGCGATGGCGATACGGATGGCCGTCGCCGTCGTGCCGTTCGTCGTCGCCTGGTTCGTCGTGATCAGCCTTGCGAGTACCTTCTATCGGCCCCAGGGCACGTTCGGCGTCGCCGTCTGGATCGCCCAGGCCCTGATGGCGGGCATTGCGACCTCGATGGCCACAGAGCGCCTCGCCCGCCGGGCCCTTCCATTGGCATCGCTGTACACGATGACCCTCGTCTTCCCTGACGACGCCCCGTCGCGGTTCAGCGTGGCCCTCCGGTCTGGCACGGTGCGGAACCTCCGCTCGCGGCTGCACGAGGTCGACCGTCGGGGTCTCGGTGACTCGGATGGCGAAGCCACCGCTCGGGCCGTCGAACTGATTCGGCTGCTCTGCCACCACGATCGGTTGACCAGGGGCCACACGGAGCGGGTGCGGGCCTACGCCGATCTGATCGCCAAGGAGCTCGGCATCTCGAAGGCCGACCGCGACCGCCTGGCCTGGGCCGCCATCCTCCACGACATCGGCAAGCTGAAGGTGCCGGCCGACATCCTGAACAAGGGCAGCCAGCCCGACGACACCGAGTGGGCGATCCTGAAGACTCACCCGAAGGCCGCCGCCGACCTTCTCGCGCCGCTCCAAGGCTGGCTCGGCGAGTGGATCAGAGCAGTCGACGAGCACCACGAGCGCTGGGATGGATCCGGCTACCCGGCCGGTCTCGCCGGCATACAGATCTCGCTGGCCGGGCGGATCACCGCCGTAGCCGATGCCTACGACGTGATCACCTCGCACCGGTCGTACAAGAAGCCGCTGTCGGCCACAGTCGCCCGCCAGGAGCTGCTCCACAACGCCGGCACCCAGTTCGACCCCGAAGTCGTGCGGGCGTTCCTCAACGCATCGCTCAAGCGACGGTGGCTGGCGGGACCGCTGGCATCGTTGGCCGCCCTCCCAGGGGTCGCCAATCTGGCGAACCAGCTGTCGACGGCCTCGGCGGTCGTGGCCGGCACGGTCGCGACCGTCGGCACGGTGGCACTGAACCCGATCCCGAACATCCCGACCGAGCTGGCCTACTCGCCGCCGCCGACCGTCGTCGAGACGTCGACCACCTCGGTTCGGATCCAGCAGGAGGAGGGGCTCGAACCGGTCCCGATCCCCACGACGTCGCCAGCGGCGACGCTGATCGAGGCGACGTCAACCATCGAGCCGCCAGCCACTCCGGCGCCCGAATCTTCGACTTCGACTTCGACTTCGACCTCGGCGGCTACTCAGAGCCCGTCGACGACCATGGCAACCATCACCACGACTACTCCGCCGACGACAACGACCGCTCCCCCGACGACGACCGCTCCGCCGACAACCACCACAACGACCAGCACGACCACGACGACGTGGAACGGCCCGATCGCCGTCGCCGACTCCCTTACGGTGGAGCAGGGACAGGACAAGAGGATCAAAGTCCTCGACAACGATGCTGAGGGCGCAGCACCACTCGATGAAGCAACCCTGGCGATCATCGTCGCCCCGGCCCACGCCAGCGACTACCGCGTCCACAACGGCCACCTCCACTACGAGGCGGACGACGACTACGAGGGCCCCGATTCGCTCGTGTATCAGATCTGCGACACCAACGGTCTCTGCCAGAGCGCAGCGGTCAGCATCACCGTCACCGACGACTGATCCCCAGCGCCCGGCGACCCCGACTCGGCTCCGATCGGTGCGCTAGGGTCGGCCGGCGTTTGGCGATGACGAATGTCAAGGCGCTGAATGCAACGAGCATCTCGCTTGCCTCGTCGAGGTCGTTCACCAGGTCATCGAGCCTGGTGCTGGGGATCACGAACTCGTGTAGGAGGTCCACCCCGGAGTGAGCTGCGATGACTCCGAACCAGGGCCACATCCAAACTGGGGGGCTGATCTCCTGCGGCAGCACGTTGGTGGCGCCGAGAACGACTCCGACGAGTCCCCCGATGGCGAACGTGAGAGGGTAGATCTCGAGGAACTCGACGCCTCGGAAGTCGTAGTTGTGGAGCGTGAGCTCGTCTTGCCTGTTTCGCGCTCGCCATGGCTCAGGGGTCGAGAAGTCGAGGAACTGCTGGCCCCAGGAGATCTCTTCCATCGCCAGGAAGAACATCGCGGCACCGAACACGACGAAGAAACCGCGTGCGAGACCGCTGGTCACATGTGGTCGTCGCAGCACCGTGAACGAAACAACCGCCGCCAAGAGGGCTCCGAGGGAGGACAACAATTCGACCGGATGGTTCTCCTCCAAGAGCCAGACGCCGATGGATTCCGTCCGGTCGACGAGTAGCAGCCCGCTGAGACCCCCGAGCACGGCGAGCGGCAAGATGCTCGACACCAGCGATGTCCGTACGAACGACACGTACGTCGATTCCTGGCCAGCCATGCTGCCGGTCTAGCGACCAACATCAATGGCTGGCTAGATGATCAAAGACCAGAGGGTAAGACGACTCAGCAAACGGCCTGCCTGAGAAACCAGGTCGCTTGGAATCCGACCTGGATCATCGCACCGACCTGGTACGGCATATCCTCACGACCGAACGTCGAAGCCGAGGCTTTAACGTGGTTCGATGGATCTCGATCTCGTTCACGACGTTCACATGGCAATCAACCTGGCGCACCGATTCGTCTACTTCGTTCCGGAGGCCACCGAGGAGTACGCCGAGGTGGGGGTCACCGGTCGGGGCGGCTACTTCGCGTCGCGGGCGGCGCCGCTTGGCCCCGTTCCCGACCAGGTCATCGTCGCCACGTTCTACAACTTCCACCCCAGAGCGGTGACCTTCGCGATGTCGGGTGTCTGGGAGGCGGCGAGCCCGGCCGCGCTCCAGGCCGCCCGGTTTCGGGCGGTTCGACGAGCGCTCGACCGAACAGACGTCGACATCTCCGCTACCGACATCGCCGAAGCTCGTTCCATCATCGACCCGGTGATCGCCGGGCTCGATCTCGGCGGGAAAGCACTGGCTGCAGCCAACACCGCTGTCGAGCTACCAGACGATCC
>JAOTYQ010000491.1 GCA_029861725.1 Acidimicrobiia bacterium
TTCTAACCGAAGGACCGGTTGGGCGACCCTCAACGGCGCCGGACTGCTCGCTGCCTTCTCCCTCGTCGCCGCAGGGTGCGCTCCGAGTGCCGACCGGCCCCACCTCGCCGACGAGCCCGTATCCCCGGCCGTGCTGGCCGCAGGCTCTGCCGGGGATCTCGGCGTGACCGCCAACTCACCCTTGCCGCCGACCCCGCCCTCTACCGTACCCGCCGACTTGGAGGACTTCGTGCGAGCACCAGCACCACCGTCGACCCCGTCCGCCGCGCCGTTCCACCGACGGGCGAGCCCGCCGTCAGCTTCGGCCGAGGGGGAAGCCGTCACACGGCTCGCTCCGACTCGGGCCGGTACTGCGTCGGCCGACGGCACCTCCGGCATCGCTGCCGGGGGGTCGAGCGGCGAACCGTCGCCTCTCGCCGCCGCATTGCCCGACGGCATCGACGGGTTCGAGGCCATCGCCGGCCCCGAGGCCGATCGGTACCTCGACCTGCGGGCAGCGGCCGGTATCCAGCCCGACCCGACCGAGGAGATCGCCCTGCTCGAGACCCGCGGCTTCCGCGGCGGCTGGACCCGAGCGTTCCGCAGCGAGACGAACGACGTGGCGGTCGTCTCGGTCTACGAGTTCGAGAACCCCGCCCAGGCCGAGTTCTATCTGGAAGACGGTTTGATCACGATCGGGGGCTACGGCGGCTCGTTCTTCGACATCGAAGGACTCCCCGGTGTGCGAGGCTTCGCTCAGGCGTTCACCGACGGCGACGAGGAGCTCATCTCGCTCGGCGCCTCGTTCCAGGCCGGCCCCCGCTGGTTCCTGGTCTACCTGGTCGGCTCGTCCGAGACGGTGACACCGGAGATCCTGATCCCGGTCATCGCCGAGCAGCAGGGGCGCCACGTCGCCGCCGCCTCCGCAGGTTGAGGGGCGCGTCCGGCTACCGTCGAAACGATGGTCCTGCAGAAGACGATCGGGCTGCTCGGAGGCATGAGCTGGGAGAGCTCGATCATCTACGAGCGGCTGATCAATGAGGGTGTCCGGGCTCGCCTTGGCGGGACCCACTCGGCCGACCTGATCGTGCGCAGCTACGACTTCGCCACGATCGAGGCGCTGCAAGAGGCCGGCGATTGGCAGGCGGCCGGTCGGTTGCTGGCCACCGATGCTCGCCAGCTCCAGGACGCAGGAGCCGAGCTGGTGTTGCTGTGCACGAACACGATGCATGCCGTCGCCCCGGCCATCGAGGCCGCCCTCGACGTGCCGTTCGTCCACCTGGCGGACACGACGGCGGCCGCCGTGTTGGCCGCCGGCATCGACACGGTGGGCCTGCTCGGCACCCGCTACACGATGGAGCACGACTTCTACCGCTGCCGGCTCGAAGCAGCGGGCCTCACCGTGCTGGTGCCTGACGAGCCCGATCGGACGACGGTGCACGACGTCATTTATGACGAGCTGGTCAAGGGCATCGCTAGCCCGGCATCGAAGGCCCGCTACCTCGACGTCATCGACCGGCTCGCTGCGCGGGGAGCCACCGGGATCATCGCCGGCTGCACCGAGATCGAGCTGCTCATCGGCCCCGCCGACGTCGGTCTCGCCTATTTCCCGACGACCCAGCTCCATGCCGAGGCGGCCGTGGACCTGGCCCTCGATTGACCTGGACCTCGCTCGACCAAGGGCAGAGCAGATCCCAGTGCGGGGTCAGCCCCGCTGACCGGCCAGCTTCCGATTGAAGATCTTCGACTTGAGGTGGTCGCGGTTCAGGTAGGCGATGAAGTCCTGGGGGATCTCCTTGGGGCACGCCTCGGTGCACTCACCGTGGTTGGTGCACGATCCGAAGAACTGCTCCATCGTCTCCACCATCGCCTCGGCCCGCTTGAACCGCTCGGCCTGGCCCTGGGGCAGCGAGTTGAGGTGCCACACCTTGGCCGCAGTGAACAGCTGAGCCGCCGAGTTGGGGCAGGCCGCCACGCACGCCCCGCAGCCGATGCAAGCAGCGGCGTCCATCGCCGAGTCCGCTACCTCTTTCGGGATCGGGATCTCGTTGGCGTCGGGGGCGGTGCCGGTCGGAGCGGTGATGTACCCGCCCGACTCGACGATCTTGTCGAGCGGCGAGCGATCGACGACCAGGTCCCGGACGACGGGGAACGCTACAGCCCGCCACGGCTCGATATCGATCGTGTCGCCGTTGGAGAACTTCCGCATGTGGAGCTGGCAGGTAGCAGTGCCCTTCTCGGGACCGTGGGCCCGGCCGTTGATCATCATCCCGCACGTGCCACAGATCCCCTCCCTGCAGTCATGGGGGAACTCGATCGGAACATCGCCCTGTTCGATCAGCTCCTCGTTGATCACGTCGAGCATCTCGAGGAACGAAGCGTCGGTCGGGATGTTCCTGGCGGCGTAGGTCTCGAACCGCCCGGCCCCGTTTGGACCCTCCTGACGCCACACGTTCAGCGTGAGATCGAGCGTCTCGCTCACGGTTCGCTCCTGTCGGTCAGCTGGCCGTCGCCAACGTTCAGGCCATTCGTGGGCACGTCGTCGTGGCTCACTTGTAGCTCCTCTGGGTCAGCTTCACGACCTCGAAGGTCAGTTGCTCGGTGTTCTTCGTCTGCGGTGTGTCGGGTCCGTTCCACTCCCAGGCCGACACGTGGGCGTAGTTCTCGTCGTCGCGCAGCGCCTCGTTCTCCTCGGTCTGGGACTCCTCCCGGAAGTGCCCGCCGCAGGACTCGTTGCGGTCGAGCGCGTCTCGGGCCATCAGCTCGGCGAGCTCGAAGAAATCGGCGACCCGCCCGGCCTTCTCGATCGAGCTGTTGAGCGTGTCGGCCGCTCCGAGCACTCGGAGGTCGGCCCAGAACTCCTCGCTGAGCGCCTTGACCTCGGTGATCGCCTTCTCGAGGCCGGTGGCGTTGCGGGCCATGCCGATGTAGTCCCAGACGAGCTTCCCCAGCTCCCGGTGGAAGTGGTCGGGCGACTTCGTGCCGCCGATCGACAGGAAGTGGCGGATCCGCTCCCGCACCCCCTGCTCGGCTGCCTTGAACACCGGGTCGTCGGTCGGCACCGGCACGTCGCCTAGGCGGGGAGCGAGGTAGTCGCCGATCGTGTACGGCAACACGAAGTAGCCGTCGGCCAGGCCCTGCATGAGAGCCGAGGCCCCCAGCCGGTTGGCCCCATGATCGGAGAAGTTCGCCTCGCCGGTCGCGTACAAGCCAGGGATCGTCGTCATGAGGTTGTAGTCGACCCACAGCCCACCCATCGTGTAATGGGTCGCCGGGTAGATCCGCATCGGCACGGCATAGGGATCCTCGCCGGTGATGCGCTCGTACATCTGGAACAGGTTCCCGTACTTCTCCTCGATCGTGTCGCGCCCGTCACGCCTGATCGCATCGGCGAAATCGAGGTACACGCCGTTCTTGAGCGGTCCGACGCCCATGCCCTGGTCGACGACGGTCTTGGCGTTCCGGGAGGCGACGTCGCGGGGCACGAGGTTGCCGAAGGCGGGATACTTCTCCTCCAGGTAATAGTACCGTTCGCTCTCCGGCACCTGGGTCGGCCCTCGGGTCTCGTCGGGGGTGCGGGGCACCCAGATCCGACCGTCGTTGCGCAGCGACTCCGACATCAGCGTCAGCTTCGACTGGAACTCGTCGGCCACCGGGATACAGGTGGGGTGGATCTGGGTGAAGCATGGGTTGGCGAAGAACGCGCCCTTGCGGTGGGCTCGCCAGGCGGCGGTCACGTTGCAGGCCATGGCGTTGGTGCTGAGGTAGAAGACGTTGCCGTAACCACCGGTCGCCAGCACCACGGCGTGGCCGCTGTGGGAGCTGATCTCGCCCGTCGTGAGGTTGCGGCACACGATCCCGCAGGCGTGGCCGTCCTTCACCACGAGATCGAGCATCTCCATCTGGGTGTGGAGCTTGACCTTCCCGACGGCGACCTGGCGCATCATCTGCTGGTAGGCGCCGAGCAGGAGCTGCTGGCCGGTCTGGCCCCGGGCGTAGAACGTGCGGCTGACCTGAGCCCCGCCGAACGACCGGTTGTCGAGCAGGCCACCGTACTCCCGGGCGAAGGGCACCCCCTGGGCTGCCATCTGGTCGATGATGTCCACCGACACCTGGGCCAACCGGTGCACGTTCGCCTCGCGGGAGCGATAGTCACCTCCCTTGACGGTGTCGTAGAAGAGGCGGTGGACGCTGTCGCCATCGTTACGGTAGTTCTTCGCCGCGTTGATGCCGCCCTGAGCCGCGATCGAGTGGGCCCGGCGCGGCGAGTCGTGGAACGTGAACGCGTCGACCTCGTACCCCAGCTCGCCGAGCGTGGCGGCCGCCGACGCGCCGGCCAGTCCGGTACCAATCACGATGATCTTGAACTTGCGCTTGTTCGCCGGGTTGACCAGCTTGATGTCGAACTTGTGGTTGTCCCACTTGTCGGCCATCGGGCCGGCGGGGGTCTTCGAGTCGGGAAGCATGGTGGGCTCCTAGGACAGCAGGCTCGGGTCGAAATCGATGACGCCGGTCAGCACGGCGATGGGGAAGCTGACGTTCCCAATCAGTATCGCGGCCGCGATCGCCACGGCGAAGCCTCGGCGGAGGCTGTTGTAGGCCGGGTTGCTGACCCCCAGGCTCTGGAACATCGAGTACGCCCCGTGGAAGATGTGCACGGCGAGGAGCACGTTGGCGACGATGTAGATGATCGCAACGGCCGGGTTGGAGAGGCTGTTGACGACGTTCTCCTGAACGTGGCCTCGCTGGTAGTCGTACCAGGGCAGCCAGCCCCAAGTGAGGTCGG
>JAOTYQ010000799.1 GCA_029861725.1 Acidimicrobiia bacterium
CTTGTCCATTCATGGGACCTCGGCCAGGCAGCCGGGTTGGAAGCCCACGCCAGCGAGGATGTTGCCGCAGTCTCGTTGGAAGTCATCGGGGCGAACGCCGACACGCTCCGCGGGATGAAGCTCATGGGTTC
Organism: Acidimicrobiia bacterium; assembly: GCA_029861725.1. Taxonomy (GTDB): domain Bacteria; phylum Actinomycetota; class Acidimicrobiia; order Acidimicrobiales; family SZUA-35; genus CADEDH01. The sequence continues at coordinate 132 of JAOTYQ010000799.1, forward strand.
AGAGGTCGGGGTCCCAGCCGACGCCGACTCGATGACTCGACTTCTGGGCCTCACCGGTCGCAACCCGAACGGATAGGACCCAGTCCAGCCCGGACGAGCGAATATCGAGCGATCTTCTCGAGACTCGGCGGCGCAGAGACCTCAGCGTTCTGGACCCGTGCCCTCGTGTTCGGCGAGGTCCTTGACCGTGATCACGGCGGCTCGCATCACGAAGTGCACGAACCGGCGAACCAGCCACCAGTACCGGAGGAACTTGCGCCGGGCTGCGGCGTCGGTGCACGCGGTTCGTGCTTCGTAGCTCAAGAGGGTTCGGTTCTTGCCGTAGGCACGGACCGAGAATCCGACGGCCATCTTCGCGTAGTCAGGGTCGGCGAAGTCCCGGAACGCATCGGCGGTGACTCGTTTCCATTCGATGTCGGGTTGCCAGACCTTCCCGATCGCGCCGAATGCGAGTTCCCGTCCCGGCACCTCGCCGAGCGCCAGCCACCCCTCGAGCACCTCAGGATCCGCCGAGCCGTCGAAGAGGTCAGCCAGCCGCATCGCCGGTGGTGGGGATGGAGGCGGACGGTTGCCCAGTCTGCCGCGGATTCTTTCCGGCAGGCCCCGCACGAACATGAGGGCATCGACCATCGGGGAATGCACCTGCATGAAGTCCATCTCACGGGCCGTCTCGAAGACAACCTCGAGCGGGGCGTCGATCACGACGTGCTCGATGATCGTCGCGTCGAACTCCGGCAGGACCTCGTCGAGCAACATCTCGCCCGATCCGGTCGTCATCGCATCTCTCTCTGTCGAACCGGCACGGGCGGTGGATGCAACAAGACATCGAAGCACAACGATGAGGCGACGGCGAGCGCCACGGTCGGACCTTCTGAAGCCTTCCAGCCGTCGGCGTGGTTCATCATGGTCGGATCACCCCTCCTGCATCCTTGGTGGGGGTGCCCAGCGGGCACAGAGGCCAAGGTCCCAGACCCTCCACCTCCATTAGGTCGGGTCCTCTGGCCGCGCCACCGTCGAGTTCGCCGAGGCCGTCAGCGATCGGCTGGGCTGACCGCGGCGTCGGCTCGGCGGCGGTGCCGGGCTACGGGGCTTGGAGGAGGTACTCCAGGCCGGTGCTGGCCGGCGCCCTCCGTAGCAGGTCCGGGACGAGACCGGCGGCGCCTGCGGCCGCAGCCAGTAGTCCAGCCCCCGCGGCGACGAGGTTCAGCGGTCCGGCTGCGATCATGAGCGGCACGGCCGTGGCCACCAGCCCGAACGCGGTGCCGGCGCCTTGAAACGGCAGTCTGCGGCGCTCACCCGCCCAGGAGTCGATGGCCTGCTTCGTCGTCGCTAGCTGACGTTTGAGCTCGTCGACCTGGCGATCGACCGCCCGCTGGTACTCGTCGCCGTCCCACGGCCTGGCATCGATCCCCTCGGCGAGGCCGGCGAACACCCGCCGAGCTGCGGCCAGCTCTTCGGCTCGGTCCTGGCGGAGCTCCAGCACCAGCTCCAACGGCACGTCGTCGGCCAGGGCTGGAAGGCTGAGTGTTGTCTCCTGCATCGTCTTGACCGCCAGGTGATCGGCAAGATCGGCCGCGCCGAACTGGCGGCGAATCTCGGGTTGGCTGAAGAGCCGATCGAGCTTCACCCGCATGGCTCGGCGATGGATCGACTGGTCGGCTATAGGCGTGACCGTCTGGGATGGATCGGCCACCGAGCCCAGCAGCGCGTGGTTGAGCAGCAGCGACTCGCCGACCGCCATCGGCAGGTCGACGACGCGGTACTCGACCACGCCTTGCGTGGTCTCCCGATACTCGTCGTAGACCTCCGTGTACTCGTCGTATGCGACGAGCCGTTCGGCGTATGGGTCGCCAGCCGACACGCTGTCCGCCACCACCGCCCGGATGTTGTCCCGCAGGAGCATCCGCATGGCGTGGTCGGTCATGGTGGCCGGATCGGTCGCCGCGGCCGCTAGCTCGTGATCTCGCTCAGTGCCCGGGATCTTGGCCAAGCTGATCTGCCACGTCTCTCGACCCGACTCGTCGCACACGGCGATGAACGCGGGGTCGGCGAGGTCCTCTCGGATCAAACGGGTCAGCAGCTCCCGGTGCTCGCTGACGACGTTCGACGGTGAGACGAGCTCCAACACGTCACCCAGCGCCTCCATCTCCGCCGTGTGCACGCTGTATCCGATGCCCTCCACGTGGGCGTCGAAAGGGGATAGCATGCGCAGCTTGTCGAAGTAGAGCGCCGCCATCCGCAGCAGGCGACCCTGGCCCGGCCCGACCTGGGCGTATGGGTAGTAGTAGAGGCTGTGAGCCGCCATTCGTCTGGTCTAGCAGGTGCTTGGGGTCGGCGCGATGGGAGGGACGTCGTGCCAGCAGCGTTGCGAACGATCAGCGTTGGAAGCCAAGCTCAGCTACCGACGCGACACCCGAGC
>JAOTYQ010000492.1 GCA_029861725.1 Acidimicrobiia bacterium
ATCGGACGGTCGAGCTCGTGGCGGGAGCCTTGGCCGGCGATTGATCGACCCGGGCGGGAATGATTTGCCCGGCCGCCGGAGATACCGAAGAGTAGTACTACGACCGATTCGCCCTCGATCCAGAAGGCACGAAAGGGAACCCCATGACCGACCGAGTCGACGGCCTACCGCCCGATAGTCCGGAGCATCGGGCGTACCTCGCGGCGCTCGAGGCCTCGGAGCTCCGAGACGTACCGTTCGAGACGATGTCGGGCGTGCCGGTGGCGCCGGTCTACGGCGACGGCCCGTATCCCGGGCAGTACCCCTACTCCCGGGGCGTGTACCCGTCGATGTACCGGTCGCGTCTGTGGACGATGCGGATGTTCGCCGGGTTCGGGACCGCCGAGGACACCAACGCCCGCTTCAAGGATCTTCTGGCCAACGGGGTCACCGGGCTGTCGACAGCGTTCGACATGCCGACGCTGATGGGCCGCGATTCCGACAGCCCCTGGTCGGTGGGCGAGGTCGGTCGGGCCGGGGTCGCCGTCGACACGTTGTCCGACATGGAGGACCTGTTCGCGGGGGTCGATCAGTCGAAGGTTTCGACGTCGATGACGATCAACGGGCCGGCGGCGACGGCGCTGGCGATGTACATCGCCGCCGCCGAGAAGAACGGGGTGGCGAGGGGCGATCTGGCCGGGACGATCCAGAACGACATCTTGAAGGAGTACCAGGCGCAGAAGGAGTACATCTACCCGCCGCGCCCGTCGGTTCGGGTCGTGACCGACATGATCCGGTTCACCGCCGCTGAGATGCCGCGGTGGCACCCGGTCTCGATTTCGGGCTACCACATCCGCGAGGCGGGCAGCACCGCCGCTCAGGAGCTGGCCTTCACCCTGGCCAACGGCTTCGCCTACGTGGAGGCGGCCGTCGCCGCCGGCGTCGACGTCGACACGTTTGCCGGACGGTTGAGCTTCTTCTTCAACTCCCACAGCGACTTCTTCGAGGAGATCGGTAAGTTCCGGGCCGCCCGCCGGATCTGGGCCCGGTGGATGCGGGAGCGATACGGGGCTAAGGAGGAGCGGTCGATGCTGTGCCGGTTCCACTCCCAGACCGCCGGCGTATCGCTGACCGCGCAGCAGCCGGAGATCAACATCGCTCGGGTCGCGCTCCAAGCGCTGGCGGCCGCCTTGGGGGGCACGCAGAGCCTCCACACCGACAGCTTCGACGAGGCCTTGGCGTTGCCAACGGAGAAGGCGGCCCGGATCGCGCTGCGGACCCAGCAGATCGTGGCCCACGAGACCGGTGTCGCCAACGTGGCCGACCCGCTCGGCGGGGCGCCCTACGTCGAGTGGATGACCGACGAGATGGAGCGGCAGGCCGAAGCGATCTTCGGCCATCTCGACGAGCTCGGCAACGGCTCGATCCTCGAGGGCGTCTACGCCGGGATCGAGAACGGCTACTTCGTCGGCGAGATCGCCGAGGCCGCCTACCGGTTCGAGCGCGAGGTCAACGCCGGTCGGCGGATCGTCGTCGGGGTCAACGAGTTCACCGAGGGTGACGACGGGCAGAAGGAGCTGCTCCGCATCGACTCCGAGACCGAGGAGTACCAGCTCAAGCGGTTGGCCGACGTGAAGCTTGCCCGCAACGACGGTACCGTGCGGGCCGCGCTGGCCGAGGTGAGGGCGACGGCCTCCGACCCGACCCGTAACCTCATGCCCGCGATCATCGACGCTGTGAACGCCTACGCCACGCTGGAGGAGATCGGGATGGCGATGGAGGCCGAGTTCGGGACCTACGTGGAGAAGGCGATCATATGACCGGCGCGGGCGACCTGGCCGGGGGAGGGATACGGATCATCCTGGCCAAGCTCGGCCTCGACGGGCACGACCGTGGGCTCAAGGTCGTGGCCCGAATCCTCCGCGACGCCGGGTTCGAGGTGATCTACCTCGGTCTCCGCCAGACCACCGACAGCATCGTGGCCGCCGCAGAACAGGAGGACGCCGACGCCATCGGCCTGTCGATGCACAACGCCGGGCATATGACGCTCGCCCCGATGATGGTGCAGGCGTTGGCTGAGGCCGAGCTGTCGGTCCCGGTGATCGTCGGCGGCATCGTCCCCGACGACGACGTCAAGCCCCTCCTCGACGCCGGCGTGAGCGCCGTGCTGGGACCCGGAGCGTCGGCTGAGGAGGTGGCGCGGACCGTTCGAGATGCGGTCGCAGCCAATGTCGGCTGATGGCGCCCGCCACCGACGAGTCCCGATGAGCTCGACCGACGACCTCGCTACCGACGACCTGGCCACCGACGACCTGGCCACCGACGACCTCGCTACCGACGACCTGGCCACCGACGACCTGGCCATCGACGAACCCGGCGCCGACCAGTCGGCTCCGATCGGAGCCGGCCAAACCGATCGGGTCGGGCGGGCGACGACAGCTCCCGACGTCGACGGGCTCTATCGCGACGCCCGAGCCGGCAGCCGCCGGTCGCTTGGCCGCTTGTTGACGCTCGTCGAACGGGGAGGGGCGGCGGCCGAACACATCAGCGAACTCGCTCATCCCGACTCTGGGCAGGCGCACATCGTCGGCATCACCGGTGCCCCCGGGGCCGGCAAGTCGACCCTCACGGGCCAGCTGGTGGCCCGGCTGATCGACGCCGGTCACCGGCCGGCCATCCTGGCCGTCGATCCCTCGTCGCCGCTGACCGGTGGGGCCATCCTCGGCGATCGAATCCGGATGGACGACGTCGTCGATCCGGCGGCGAGCGGCCCGGGCCCGGACGGCCGGCCGAACCGGGCGCATCACGCGGCGTTCATCCGGTCGATGGCGACCCGAGGCCACTCGGGCGGGCTCGCCCTGGCCGTCCCCCTGGCCGTTCGGCTGTTCGACGCGGTCGGCTACGAGCCGGTCATCATCGAGACGGTCGGCGTCGGTCAGGTCGAGGTCGACGTGGTAGGCGCCGCCGACACGGCGATCGTGGTCGTGACCCCCGGCATGGGCGACGCGGTGCAGGCCAACAAGGCCGGGTTGCTCGAAGTAGCCGACGTGTTCGTCGTGAACAAGGCCGATCGGCCGGGAGCGAACGACGTACGCCGTGACCTCGACCTGATGCTCGATCTCAGCCACCTCACCGGTCAGGAGTCCAAGCATGGCTACCGGCCGCCGATCGTGATGAGCTCGGCGCTCGATGGAACCGGAGCCCAGGACGTGCTCGACGCCGCCTCCGCCCATCTCACCCACCTCGACGAGACCGGACTAAGGAGCGAGCGGCGCCGACGCCGGATCAAGACCGAGATCCAGGCTCGTATGGAGCAGCAACTGGCCGCCATGACAGAATCGGTTCTGTCCTCAGAGGCAGGGATTGCGTTGTTGGCCGAGGCCGATAAGGGAGCGATCCCGCCGACGAGAGCCAGCTCGGCGCTGCTGACCGAGCTCATCGCCCAAGCAGGAGAACCCTCATGAGCCCCACCTCCGAACCGGTCGTCGTACTCGACGGCGCCCGGACGCCGATCGGCCGCTTCAACGGCACGCTGTCCGGCCTCGCCGCCACCGACCTCGGCGGGATCGCGATCGCCGCCGCGCTCGAGCGGTCCGGGGTCGACGCGGCCGAGGTCGAGCAGGTGATCATGGGTCACGTGCTCACCGCTGGCGAGGGCCAGTCGGCGGCCCGCAGCGCCAGCGTGAAGGGCGGTGTCGGCATGGACGTTCCGGCTGTCACGGTGAACAAGGTCTGCCTGTCGGGCCTGCAGGCGATCAACGTCGGGTGGATGATGATCGCCACCGGACAGGCAGAGGTAGTCGTGGCCGGAGGCATGGAGTCGATGTCGAGCTCCCCATACCTCCTGCCGAAGGCCCGGACCGGCTACGGCTACGGCCACGGCCAGGTCATCGATTCGCTCGTCCACGACGGGTTGACGTGCGCGATCGAGTCGGTGCTGATGGGCGAGGGCACCGACGGCTACGCTCGCACCGACGGCATCGCCCGCGAAGCTCAGGATGCCTACGCGGTCGAGTCGCACGAACGAGCGGCCCGAGCGATCAAGGACGGGATCCTGGCGAGCGAGATCGTTCCGGTGTCGGTTGCCCAGCGCAAGGGCGACCCGGTCACCGTCGCCGACGACGAAGGTGTCCGGCCCGGGACCGACCCCACCGCTCTGGCCGGGCTGGCACCGGCGTTCGTCGCCGACGGTACCGTGACCGCCGGGAACGCCTCCCAGATCTCCGACGGTGGGTCGGCGGTGGTGTTGGCCTCGGCCGACGCCGCCGAGCGGCTCGGCTCCACCCCGGTCGCCGAGCTGGTGGCCTACGGCCAGGTCGCCGGACCCGACAACTGCTCGCTTCTCCGCCAGCCGTCGACCGCGATCATGGCCGCACTCGATCGGGCGTCACTGTCGGTCGGCGACGTCGACCTGTTCGAGATCAACGAGGCCTTCGCCGCCGTTGCGCTCGGTTCGCTCGACCACCTGGGCATCACGTCCGAGATCGCCAACGTGAACGGCGGGGCGATCGCCGTCGGCCATCCGCTCGGCGTGTCGGGGAATCGAATCGCACTGACAGCAGCCCACGAGCTCCGGCGCCGGGGCGGGGGCATCGCCGCGGTCGGCCTGTGCGGGGGCGGGGGGCAGGGCGACGCCCTGGTCATGAAGGTCGCCGGTTAGTCGTCGACCGCGACGAGGCAGGCCCGGGCCGGACCCATGAGGGTGCCGGGTACGCTCGGCCCGATGGATACCTCTCAACGTCCGACCATCTCCGTTCCCGCTGG
>JAOTYQ010000493.1 GCA_029861725.1 Acidimicrobiia bacterium
CTCCGAACGAGAACGGAGGGCGTCCATCACCTCGGCGTAGAGGCTGTTGCCGGCCCAGTACCCCTTGGCCCGGTACTCGTCCGCGAGGTGAGTCGGCCAAGGTACGAAGCCGTCAGCTACCATGCCCCTCCTCTCCCCGAGATCGCTGGTCCACGGCATTTTCTAACATCGTTTGCGGGAATACAAGCGTTAGCGTCAGGTTTCTACTCGCTCCCGGCCTGGATCGAGCCAGGACACGCGGCTATCTCAGGAGTTGGTGCACTAGACGGTGACATACATATATGACATAGTCCGAGCTATGGTCGATGATGCGTTAGGTATCTGGGGGTGCGTCGACCACCAGCTCCCCGAGTTTCGTCCATGATCGAGATCGGTCTCGGACGCCTGCGGAAACCGGAGCAGAGGCTCGTAGCAGTGGTCGACGACCGCATCGTCGAGCTGGCCGCCGCCGTGAAGGTCGTGGAGTCGGGCTTCGAGACTGGCCGGGTTGACCTGAAGACGGTTCTCGGCGACTGGTCTCGATGGAGCGACCGCCTGATGGCCATCCGCCAACGCCATCGGGAAGAGCCGGAGTCGCTGCCATCGGAGGGCAACACGAGCGATGCGGAGTTCGATCCACCGGTGCTGCCCGATGCCTTGCTGCTGTTCGCTGCCGCCAACTATGCCGCCCATGCGGCGGAAGCCGAGGACTCGGACCGGATCGACACCGACGTCGGGGCCGGCGCCAACGATCCATACCTCTTCTTGAAGCCCGGCCGGAGCGTGGTTGGCCCGACCGATCCGGTCGTGGCCCCGATCGACGCCTCGATGGTGGACTGGGAGGTCGAGCTGGCCATCGTGATCGGCAAGCCAGGTCGGCGCATCGCGGCCTCGCAGGCAATGGGCCACGTAGCTGGCTACACGATCTGCAACGACGTCTCGGCCCGCGATCACGTGACCAGGCCGGAGTGGCCCCTCTTCTCGTCCGACTGGTTCGCTCAGAAGGGGTACGACACCTTCACCCCGATCGGACCGGTGATCGTCCCGGCTGCGGCTGTTCCTGATCCATCGAAGCTAGGGCTGCGTCTCTGGGTGGGCGACGAGCTCATGCAGGACGGCGTCGCCTCAGAGATGATCTTCGGCATCGGCGAGCAGATCGAGTTCGCCAGTCGATTCGCCACCCTCACGCCAGGTGACATCATCTCGACCGGCACGCCGGCCGGGGTCGGAATGGCCACCGGAAGGTACCTCGAACCGGGCGAGGTGATGGTTGCCGAGATCGACGGTCTCGGTCGTCAGAAGACGAAGGTCATGGCCGAGGATGCGCACGGTGGCAGCTGAGACAGTGCTCGGGGACGAGGCCCGGATCTCGATCGTCGGCGGTGGGCCCGGCGGCCTGTTCCTGGCCACGATCCTCCGCAAGGCTCGCCCTGGCTGGAGGGTGGTCGTGTATGAGCGCAACCCCCGGGGAGCAACCTACGGCTTCGGGGTGGTCTTCACCGCCCGCACAGTTCGCGGTCTCCACGAAGCCGAACCCGAGGTGACCGGGGACATCATCGCGGCGTTCGAGTCGTGGACCGACATCGAGATCGGCCTCCCCTGCGGCGTGACCCGCAGCGGCGGCCACGACTTCTCGGCCCTGGAACGGCGTCGCCTGCTGGAGATCCTCGGGCATCACGCCGAAGCGGAGGGGGTCGAGCTCCACTTCGAGACCGAGGTCGACGACCTCGATCTCTTGCAGGCCGAGTCTGATCTGCTGGTCGGGGCCGACGGCGCCAACAGCCAGGTGCGGGGCCGGTGGAGCGACGAGCTGCACCCGTCGGTCCACGAAGGCAGCTCGGTCTTCGCCTGGTTCGCCACGCCTCGCCGCTACGACGCCTTGACCTTCCACTTCGTCGACACCCCCTACGGGTCGTTCTCGACCCACGCGTACCCGTTCTCTCCCGAGCTCTCGACGTTCATCGTCGAAACCGACGAGGCGTCCTGGCGCCGCGCCGGGCTCGATGTGCGGGAGAACGACCCGCCCCCTCCAGGAGAGAGCGACGAGCTCGGGCTGGCCTTCGCCCAGGAGGTCTTCGCCGAGAGCCTCCAGGGGCATGGCCTCATCGGCAACAACTCCCGCTGGGACCGGTTCCCCACGATACGGAACGAGTGTTGGAGCGCCGCCGGCAACGTCGTCATCCTCGGCGACGCGGCCCACACGGCCCACTTCTCGGTTGGCTCCGGCACGAAGATGGCCATGGAGGATGCCGCGTCGCTGGCCGGCGCGTTGGCGGGTGAGGCACGCCTAGAGGCCGCGCTGTCCGCCTACCAGCATGCCCGCAAGCCGCAGGTCCAGCGCCTGCAGGACCTCGCTGAGCCGAGCCGAGGCTGGTGGGAGTCGTTCGGGTCCTGGATCGATCGAGATCTGTCGACGTTCTCCATCAACTTCCTCACCAGGACCGGGCGCGAGCTGCTGGACTCCCTGGCCAAGCGGGACGAGGCGTTCGCCGCAGCCCACACCCGCCCCGACGTGCTGGCTGACCATGTCACGATCGCCGAGAACGAGCTAGCCAACCGGATCGCCGTGTTCGCCGATCAAGCGATGGTCGACCAGGCCCTGGCCGGATCCGCGACCGAAGCGGCCGGACTCGTTCTCGTCGATGGCGAGCTGGCGGCAGCCCACGGCGACCGGTGGACCCTGGCTGTGGCTGCGCTCCGAGGAGCTGGAGCCTGGGTGGCCGTCATCGGCAACGACGACGCCGAGGCCGACTTCTTCGTCTGGCTTCCGGGTGACCAGACGGTGGCACCGCAGACCGGTCGACCGTTGGTGGCCGTGGTCGAGGCGCCGCCCGAGGTAGGAGATCACGGGGCCCACGACGCGACCGTCGAGCGAGCCCAGGCACTCGAGACGGCTGGTATCTGTGCCCTGTGGTTGCTGCCGACCCCCGATCCCGATCGTGGTCGGGACGGCCTCATCACTGCCTGCAACCGCGTTCGAGCTGCTGTCTCGATCCCACTCCTGGTGTCGGGTGCTCGGTCGACTCTCGATGCCGCCACATTCGCCTCAGCCGGTCGGGCCGACATCTGCGTTGGCCGACCAGGGGAGCTCGACCTCCGATGGAAGGGCTGACCGCTCCCCCACTCCTCACGCCATCTTCGGTGGCCGTGGTCGGCGTCTCGACCGACCCGACGAAGGCGGGCTACTCGCTCTTCGAGAACGCCTGCCACTTCGAGGGCTCGGTGGTCGGCATCGGCCGTCAAGCCAACGATCTCCACGGCCGACCGATCGTGGCCGGGCTCGACGAGCTCAGCGATCCTCCCGATCTCGCCGTCCTCGCCATCCCTCCCGGCCCGTCGGTCGATACGGTCCAGAAGCTCGATCGGCTCGGCGTCGGGGCAGCCATCGTCTGTGCCGGCGGCTTCGCCGAGGCCAGCCCGGATGGAGCGGGGCTCCAACGGCAACTCGCCGATATCGCCGACGGTGGCTCGATCCGGGTGCTCGGACCGAACACGTCCGGCATCGTCGTCCCCCGCAGCAAGCTGTTCTGCTCCTTCGTCCCGGCTGTGCGGGAGCTGATTCCGGGGCCCCTCGGCGTCGTGGCCCAGAGCGGCGGCGTTGCCCACTCGATCGCCTTCGCCGCCAGCAACGACGGCCCCGGCGTCAGCGCCATGGTCGGGGTGGGGAACGGCGCCGATCTCCGCCTGGCCGAGCTGGTCGACATGGTCGGCCAGCTCCCCGACACGAAGGCACTCGTCGTCCACATCGAGGGCGTTCCCGACGGGACCGCATTGCTCGAGGTCGTGCAGCGGCTCCACCCGAGCATCCCCGTCATTGCGCTCAAAGCCGGCCGTTCCAACGTGGATCACCTGGCGACTTCCCACACCGGGGCCCTCACCGGCGACTGGGCGACAGCCGCCGCCATGCTGGGCGACGCCGGCGCCGTGGTGGTCGAGACCCAGACCGATCTGATCGACGCAGCCAAGGCCCTCACGGCGACCAGACTCGAACCAATGAGCCGCCCGGGGGTCGGTGTGGTGACCGGCCAGGCGGGACCGGCCCTTCTGCTGGTCGACCGCCTGCAGCAGCTCGGCATCGACGTACCGCCGCTCGATGACGAGACGGCCCGACGGATCGAAGCAATCATCCCCGACTTGACCCATCGGCAGAACCCCGTCGACACAGGTCGCCCCGGAGGCACCTTCAGCCAGGCGGCCCTGCTCGTCCGCGATGCACCGACGATCGACCTGTTGGTCCTCTTCGCTCTTCTCGAACCGGGCGCCGTCGACCTGCCACAGCTCGCGACCGAGATCGGGGCCGGGTCGTTCCCCACCTTGCTCGGGACCGGCGGCCCCCAAACCCAGCTCAGGGACCTGATCGATCAGCTTGGCCCGACGTTGCCGGCCTACGACCTGCCCGACCGGCTGGCCCGTGGCGTCTGGGCCGTATGCCGGGATGCAGAACGGCGCGCCGATGCCGACGCCACGACACCACCCGCCACGAGCCACCCCGACGCCAGCAGCCTTCCGCCACCACCGCTCATCGAGGCCCACGTGAAGGCGGTACTGGCCGCTGTAGGCGTCGCCTCACCGGAGCACGCCCTCTGCACGTCCCACGCTGAGGCCCACGCAGCGTTCGACCGCATTGAGGCACCGGTGGTGGTCAAGGTCGCAGCAGCATCCATCGCCCACAAGTCCCGCGCCGGCGGCGTCCACCTCGACATCACCGAGCCTGACGGGCTCCAGCGAGCGCTGGAACGGATCGACGCCTCCCTC
>JAOTYQ010000494.1 GCA_029861725.1 Acidimicrobiia bacterium
GCTGGCGGCCGGATCGCTCGGCGTGAGGACGACGAGCTCCGTGCGGCCGTCGCCGTCGTCTGCGAGCCCGTGCTCGGTCAGATCCAGCGCCGTCGCCAGCTCGCCGACCACGGTCACGATCGCCTCTACCGGCGCTGCGGACCGGGGACTCGGCGCCGGCTGTGCTACCGGCTGCGGCGCTGGTTCTGTGGACCTGGGACTCGGCGCCGGCTGTGCTACCGGCTGCGGCGCTGGTTCTGTGGTGGGGTGCGCCGGCTTCGGCTGGAGTTCTGGTGCTGCGGTGTGCGGTTGTGGTTGTGACCGTGGTTGTGCCGTCTGCGGTTCCGCGGTCTGCGGTCGGGGTTGTGGTTCTGCGATGGTCGGCGCGGGCTGGGGGTCCTGGACCGTGATGGCGGGTTCCGGGTCGATCGTGACGGCCGGCTCGGTCTCCATCGGCATCGAGGACCGATCCCGCTCGATGATGTCGATCGGTCCCGGGGCCAGGTCGGCATCGGCCAGGCTGGGATCGCCGAGACGGGCTTCGAGCACCTCGCCGAAACGAGTCGAGGTCGGGCGGTCCCGAAGGTCGTAGGGATCGGCCGCCGCTCGCTGGCGAAGCACCGTTCGCTCGTGGGCGCTGACCGCCTCGGCTCGCTCCAGCAGTGCCATCGACACGCCCATCGACCGGTTGACCGGCGGCTGCCGTGCGGGCGTGCGAGCCGGCACGGGCGGTGCGGCGACCGGCTGGGTTCGGAGCGCAGGCTCGTGCTGGGTCTCCGCCCCGGCCGCCACTAGCTCATATGACTCACGAGCGAAGAAGCCGGCCACACCGCCGGTCCGGACCCGGTTGGCCTCGACGATGCTCGCTTCGGCCCCGAGCTCCTCGCGCACCTTGGCGAGCAACGCGCCCAGTTCCGGGCCGGTGTAGCGACGGTGGCGGGTGGCGGATCGCGGCGGATGGGCGGGCTGGTTCATGTCGAGATCATCCTCGTGCTCTGCGGGAGGGCCTCGGGCGTCAGCGCCACCAGGCCCTGGGTTTCGACCTTCACTTGCGAGCCGAGCTCCTCCATCGACAGCACCGGCGCCTGGATCTCCGTCAGTGCGAGCAGGCTCCGCAGCGGACGCCGCAGTGGTCGGGAGGTGAGCACCACCGGTGACAGGCCCCGCTGCTCGACCTCGTTGACCTTGGTCCTGAACGCCGCTATCACCGCCTGGAGCACGTCGGGCTCGAGCTGGAAGTCGAGCCCACCGTTGTTGGTCTCACGGAGGCTGGCCAGCAGGTCGTGCTCGAGGACCGGGTCGATCGTCAGCACCGGGAGCATGCCATCCGCAGTGGCGTTGCGGGCCGAGATCGACGGCCCGAGCGCGGCCCGTACCGATTCGGTGAGATCCCGCACGTTGCGGGTGATGCGACCTTGCTCGCCGACGACGTCGATGATCCGCACGATGTCGCGAATCGGCACACCTTCGGCCAACAGCTCTTGCAAGACCCGCTGGAGCTCGGCGATCGTGAGGTCGCTGCCGACCAGCTCGTCGACGACAGCCGGGTCGGTCTGGCGGACGAGCTCGACGAGGTCCTTGACCTCCTGCCGGCTCAGCAGGTCTGGCGCGTTCACCCGCACCACCTCGGCCAGGTGCGTGGTGATCACCGACGGCCGGTCGATGATGGTCGCTTCCCCGGTCTCGGCCACGACCCGCTGCTCGATCGGCAGCCACTTCGCCGGGAGGCCGAAGACGGGCTCGGTCTCGATCGGACCCGGTAGCTCGTCGAGGCGGTCGCTGATCACCAGGACGTGGCCAGCGGGCGCCCGCCCCCGAGCCATCTCGACCCCGTGGACCAAGATCGTGTACTCGCCGGGCAGGAGGTCGAGATTGTCGCGGGTGTGCACCGCGGGGATGATCAGGCCCAACTCCAAGGCCAGCTTCCGGCGCAGGGCCCGGACCCGGTCGAGGAGGTCGCCGCCCACGGTCGGGTCGACGAGGTCGACCATGTCGACCGACAGCTCGAGGCCGAGAGGCTCGGGCCGGATCTCCCCCGCAAGGAGCTCGGCCTCGTCGGGGTCTGGTGCGGCCTCGGGCTCGAGACCTTCGGCGTCGACCGGGAGTGGCGGTCGCCGGGCGAGCCGCCGGCTCATGAAGATCATGGTCCCACCGACGGCTGCCAGCGGCACGAACGGCAGGCCCGGAGCTACCCCGAGCCCGATGACAGCGATCCCGCCGTAGCGCAGCGCCTCGTGCTGGGCCCCGATCTGGGCGGCGATGTCGGAACCGAGGTCCGAGCCGCCGGCCGCTCGGGTGACGATGATGCCGCTGGCGATCGAGATGAGCAGCGCCGGAACCTGGGTCACGAGACCGTCGCCGACCGTGAGCCTCGAGAAGTTGTCGACCGCTGCCCCGAACCCCATGCCCTGCTCGACGACACCGATCACCATCCCGCCGACGAGGTTGATGACGGTGATGAGCACGCCGGCGATGGCGTCGCCCTTCACGAACTTCGAGGCGCCGTCCATCGCCCCGTAGAAGTCGGCCTCCTGGCTAATGTCCTGGCGCCGAGTCCGGGCCGTCTCCTCGTCGATCAGGCCGGCACCGAGGTCGGCGTCGATCGCCATCTGTTTGCCTGGCATCGCGTCGAGGGTGAACCGGGCGCCGACCTCGGCCACCCGGGACGCACCGTTGGTGATCACGACGAACTGGATGATGACGAGGATCAGGAACACGACGAGCCCGACGATGATCGAGCCGCCGACGACGAACGATCCGAAGGCCTCGATCACGCTTCCGGCCGAGCCCGTGGTGAGGATCAGCCTGGTCGAGCTGACGTTGAGCGCCAACCGGAACAGGGTGGCGATGAGCAGCAACGAAGGGAACGAAGCCATGTCGAGCGACCGGGTCGACAGGATCGTGGTGAGGAGCAGGGTCACCGCGAGGGCGACGTTGATCGACAAAAGGAAGTCGAGCACCGGCGCTGGGAGGGGGATGATCATCAGGGCGACGACCCCGATGATCAGGGCGGACAGCAGCCCTCCTCCAGTGCGTGACGGATTCACAGAACCTCGACTCGATGCCGGCCGTCCCTGGCTGACGTCGCGACCGTCCTGGTCACCGGTGCCAATCGGCCAGACCGGGACGCATTGTTAGGGTTGGCGCCGGCGGGCGGCTCGGCGGCCTACCCGGCTCACGGCTCGGCCAGCACCGGGATCTTGCTCGCGGGCACCGCGACTCGCCGGACCGCCGGCGAAGTGTTCCGACGCTTGCGGAGCACGAAGGCCAACACGATCGCCACGGCCTCGAAGAACGCCTCCGGAATCGTCTCGCCGAGCTCGACGGAGGCGTGCAGGGCTCGGGCCAGCGGCGGCGACTCGACGATCGGCACCCCGGCGAGACCGGCCCGCTCCCGGATCCGCCACGACAGCTGGTCGGTTCCCTTCGCCACCACCACCGGCGCTCGTCCATCGTCGCCATAGGCCAGGGCGACCGCGTAGTGGGTCGGGTTGACGATGATGACGGTGGCGTCGCCGACCGCGGTGAGCATCTGGTTGCGGGTCAGCTTGGCATGGGCCGAGCGGCGCCGGTTCCGGATGACCGGGTCGCCTTCGCTGGCCTTCTGATCCTCCTTGACCTCCCGCTTGGTCATCTTGAGCTTCTTCATGGCCTGACGCCGTTGGAAGGCGTAGTCGGTGAACCCGATCAGCGAGCCGATCAGCGCTGCGATTCGCAGGACGAGCAGCACCTGATCGATCAGCAGCTCGGTCGAGCTCCGGAGGCTGAGCCCGGCGGCGAACAGGTGGTTGCCGGCGGCGGCGACGAGCGTCGTCGAGACCAGTACGGCCAACACGAGCAGCCGCGCCACCGCCTTGGCGGTCTCCATCGCACTGTGCACCGAGAACAGCCGCCGGAATCCGGCCTTCGGTGAGATCCGCTCCCACTTCGGCCGGACCGGGTGGGCGGTCAGCACCAGGCCGCCCTGGGCGACCATCCCGACGATCGACGCGAGCAAGACGAAGCCGAAGAGCACCGAAAGGGCGATCAATGCGGATCCGGTCATCGTGACCGCCGTCGCCAGCGCGAGGCCCGCTTCGCCTCGGGCGGCGAGATCGATCGCGGCGAGGTAGTGGTCGTCGACCCGAGTCAAGACGCTCCGCAGCACGCTGGGCAGGATGAAGCTGGCCGCCAACAGGGTCACCCATTGCACGAGGTCGACCGAACGAGGGATCTGGCCCTTCTTGCGCGCTTCGCGGAGCCGTCTCGGCGTCGGTTTCTCGGTCTTCTGGCCGGTGTCGTCCGCCATCGCTCAGCCCTCGATCAGCGACGCGCCCGAGCGGAGGGCGACGTCGAGGAGGTTGATCGTGGCCCGGGCCAGGAGCGGGAGCCCGAGCCCGAGCACACCGAACAAGATCAGGGACTTGACGCCGAAGCCAATCGCCATGATGTTCATGCGCGGCGCCGCCCGGCTGGCGATCCCGAGCGCCACCTCGGTGAGGAGCAGGGCGGCGAGCACCGGGAAGCCGATCTCCAGCGCCGCCACAAGGAGCTGCCCCACTCCGATGGTCAGCGCCGAGCCGAGGGCGGCGGTGTCGACCGCTCCCATCGGCGCCACCTCGTAGCTGCGGATCACGCCCCGCACGATCAGCAGATGCCCGTCGAGCGACACGAGCAGCGCCATGCTGACCAGTTGGTAGAGGCGACCGACGGGGGCGATCGAGCTCTGCGTTATCGGGTCGTAGAGCGTGCCGGCGCTCAGGCCTGCGCTGAG
>JAOTYQ010000495.1 GCA_029861725.1 Acidimicrobiia bacterium
GAGGATGCACACATACTACGTCTACGATCGTGAGACGGGCAATGTGGTCCATCGCCATGTCAGTGCTGCTCTGAATGGGGAGCCTGAGACTGTTGATGAGAAGTCACTAATTGACAGAGTTGTAACCCGCTCAATGCATTCTCTCGACGCAGATCGATTGGCTGTACTTAGAGCTGGATCGATCGCTACAATTCAGGGCAAGGGTCGTAGAAGGCTTCGAGTCGAAGGCGCTACCGTGGTTCCTTTCGAGGAGAGCGACTAGGAATCGAATTAGGCTGAGCCTACCGCGCTAGCTACGCATCAATTAGCGGTCCCACGACAGAGAAGTAATGGCACGTACAGCGCACTCGCGTACACGAGCAGATCTACGGTGGGAGGTCGGCCTCACCCAGCGTGACTGCGGCGAGTGTTACCAATCATCGAGGCCACGCACATCGCCGGTACCGTCGTATATCGACCCGGTGTGACTGGGCGTTGTTACTGAGTCGCGCTCCTGGCAGGTGGCTCGGATGGATCGTTGCCGTCCACTGTGGAACTGGCCGACGGATCTATGACAAGTTTGCGCACCGGTCCCCAAGCGGACTGGATCTTTGCAGGATCGGAGGATCGACATGCCGAGGAATCGCTACTGCAAGGCAATCGAAGAGTTCTTTCCAGCTAACCCAGAGGGCGTTGGAGTGGGCACCGGAGAAGGCGCATTCGACGACGGGCCACTGGTGGACATCAATTTGGCTATGACTGCTGGCGTCGCCGATCCGCGAGAGTTTGTCACTCCGCCGGAGGCGCCGGCCTTCGGACCGCAGACCATCATTGACCTGGATGGGGTCCAGTGGGACTGGGTGCTCTCTACTTGGAACCCGGCGTTCACGGTCGACCCACCCTGGAGTCCTCTCTATTCCTTATTCAGAGGCATTACACAACGTAGAAATCTGTTTAGCCCTCTCGCCAATCCGCTCGTCCCGGTAGCGGCGGCCGGGATCAACCCCGAGGTCGTTCACTACTACGCGCCCCGTACTTATGGACCAGGTGTCAACATCGTAGCGATTCATTTCTTGGTTCGAGCCGCCGTTGCCGCTGGCGGACTAGACGTAGAAGCCCCAGGGCCACCTAGATCCAGACAGACCGAGATCCCGGAGGAGGAGAGCCCTGACATGACCCCGCCTGCGGGTGGAGAGCCCCTGGGTGGTGCGATAGCAGAGATCGCTACGGGCAATGTGTACTGGTTCTGGAACGCGGCACAGGTTGCGAATCCCGGCTCGCCTGCCGAATCCGTTGCGGCCGTTGGACCGCCTGGCGCCATAATTGCGGGCCCGAGTCAGCATTTGCTGCTTGATACTACGAACGGTCCGGTCACAATCACACCAATCGATCCGCTGCCATCCAGCCTGGGAGGTGTGTCGTTTGAGCGTTGGATGCTGTTCTGGCCACCGGGCGCACCGAACTTTGGAAATCAGGGATTGTCGGTTATCGGCAATGTGGCGACCGCTCCCCAGGGCTCGAATGTAGAACTCGTGGCCGTCTATTCGGACCTCACTCCAACATCGGTGACACTACCTACGCTAAGTTTCCCGGTGATACGCCAGCTCGTTGAGGCTACCACATCCGCTGAGCTAGTTGGAGGTATTGAGGGTGATATCAACGAATTCGCCATCAATCCCGACCGACTAGATGATCTGATCGAGTCGCTCCGAGCACTTCGTGACAACTTGCGTTAGTTAGCGCCCCGCTCTGATCGGTCGCCACCCGCTTGGCGATTGATAGAGAGTCGACTACTGGGCGGCCGATCGATCGTGGTACGCAATGATCCCTGCGCCAGCCGGGATTGTCGCCCGCCAGCTGCAAGGGACCGGGCTTGCGCCAGTCACATGGGACCACTTGTGAGGATCGTGTGGTCGGTTCGGTGATCGTGAACGACGCGGCGTGGCAGGTCAAGCGTGGCGTTCAGGTTTGGCTTGTTTGGGTGGCGTTGGCGACGACTGGTTTCTGTCGGTCGCGGTAGCTTTCGCCGTCGATCACGAGCTCGAACGCGGCGGAGGTGAACCGATCGATGGCTGATTGGGCGAGTAGCTGATCGGTCATCAACACCAGCCATTCGGATGGGTCACGGTTGGAGGTGATGACGGTGGAGGCCCGCCGGTGTCGTTCCACAATGAGTTCGTAGAAGTCGTTGGTGGCGGCGGGGTCGAGGGTGTGGAGGGCGTAGTCGTCGATGATCAGCAGGTCGATGCGTAGCAGTTTGCGGATCTCGGCATCGAGGCTGTTGTCGAGCCGGGCGATCCGTAGCCGTTTGAACAGCTGGTCGGATCGTTCGAACCAGACGCTGTGTCCCCGCCGGATGGCGGTGTGCCCGAGGGCGACGGCGAGGAAGGTTTTGCCGACACCGACCGGCCCGATGATCAACCCGTTCTGAGCAGCTTCAACGAAACGGAGAGAGGCCAACTCGTCGACGACGTGTTGGTCGTAGGTGACGTTGGCGGTCGGGTCCCAGTTGGCCAGCACCATGTTGGGGTCGAGGCCGGCGACTTTGGCTTTGCGGGCAGCGGAGGTGGTGTCTCGCCGCGACACTTCGTCGGTGAGGAGGACCTGGAGGAACTCGGCGTGCGACAGTTTCGACGTCCTGGCTAGCGCCAGGCGTTCGGGGAGGGTGTCGAGGAGTTGACCGAGTTTCAGGCGTCGGAGCGTGGCCGCCAGTTCGGGGGTGACCGTGGTTGATGGGGTCATGACCGGGCCCCTTTCCCAGCAGCGAAGTGCTCGGGGTCGCGGGCGAACCGGCCGGTGATCACATTGTCCGGGACTGGTTCAGCGGCTGCCTGTTCGGTCTCGAGGGCTCGTTCGATCATGCCGATCACGATGTTGACGTTGGCGCATTGGGCGTCGACTGCCCGCTCGCAGGCTTGGTCGACTCGGTCGTTGCCGTAACGGTCGGCGGCTCGGAACAGTTTGTAGATGTGCCGCATCCTGGTCCATGGCAACGGCCCCTCGAGCACCGTTTCGACGAAGGCGCCGATGCTGTCACCCCTGGAGAATCCTTGCCGTTGCTGGGAGGCGATGTCCCGCATCGCGTAGTCGGTCAACTCCGACGGGAGGTCGGCGGGATCGGTGATCCGTCCGCCTGGTTTCTGGCGGGGATGGCACTTGATCAGGCAACCGGCGGAGAAGATCTTAACCAGTTTCGAGTTGGCGGTGACATCAACCTGGCGGCCGATCAGATCACCGGGCACCGAATACAGAGCCTTGGCCACCTCGATGTGATGATCCCGGTGAACCTTCGCGGAGCGGTAGAGCGGTAACTCGTAACGCTCGGTCGGGGCCGCCAACAACACCGGCGCCTCCACTTGAGCGAACACCACCGCTGGTTGCTGCTGGGTTGTCCCATGGGTCCGCAGCCCCGCCCGGCTGTGGCACCACACCTCGGCTGCGGTCTGGGCCTCGACCAGGCATCCGAAATCTTCACCGGCCCAGAACGAGGTCTGCACGAACTGGACCGCCCGCTCCACTCGGGCTTTGTCTTTCGGGGAACGAACCCTCGCTGGGTCAACCACGAACCCACGGGCTTGGGCGTACTCAACGAACCCCTGATTCAACACCGGATCCAACGCGTCGGCCTTGGTGACGACCGTGGCCATATTGTCAGGGATTACCACGGCGAAGACCCCGCCGAAGAACTCCCACGCTGCTTCGAACCCGTCGATCACCGTTGTCATGTTCTGTGTGAACGACAACCACACAAACGTGTGTCTCGACAACGAAGCGGTGAACACCAACGCCCACACCCGCCGCCGTTTCCCCGTCTCCTCATCGAGCATCCGGCCCAGCTCACCGAAATCGACCTGCAACTCCACACCCGGCTCCCCATCGACGAGACGGACCGTCGACTCGATCGCCGAACCGAACTCGGCGGCCAGGAACCGGTTCAACGTCCGCTCCGGAACCACCACACCCTGACGGGCCAACAACTCGACCATCTTGCGCGCCGGCACATCACCAGCAATGACCCACGCCTCGATCTTCGATCGGTGCTCGCCCAGCAGCGCCCACGAGTCGCCGTGTCGATCCGGCTTCGGTGGCCGCATCACTGACACGACCCCGCCGACGAACTCGTCGCTCAACCCCTCGACGCTGTCACCGGCAGCCAGGCCCAAACCCTTCGCCACCTCGACCATACGAGTGACCGTCTTGCGGTCACTCCGGACCATCGCTGCGATCTTTCGTAAGCCATAGCCCAACAGCCACAACCTGAGCACTTCACGGACCTCGAACACAGGAACCTCCCGGAACGCCAACACCCACCGCCTTTCGGGTCGAACAACGCGATGGCGGCAATCAGAGCGTCAACGACACCGACCTCGGTGGACCCCCACAAGTGGTCCCATCTAACTGGCGCAGCCCTGGTCCCATCTAGGTGGCGCAAGCCCTACAAACTGGTCCCATCCAGCTGGCGGGCGACAGCCGGGATTCGCCCGCCTGGCGCACTGGACACTCGGTATCGGGCACTTTCCGGACGATCGGAATCTCGGTCTGGGGTCCGCTACCTGTAGCTGATCGGTCGTCAGGTCGGCTCGCAGAATTGGTACCACGTTGGTACGGGCTCACCTTGTGAGTGGCTTTGACCACTTGGCGGCTCGTGGCTCACTTGTTCTGCAGGCTTCTGACCTGGGGTTTTGGCGGAGAGAGGGGGATTCGAACCCCCGGAACCTGTGAGGGTTCAACGGTTTTCAAGACGCACTTGG
>JAOTYQ010000052.1 GCA_029861725.1 Acidimicrobiia bacterium
CGTAGAGGAACACGACCGGGGCCATCACGAGCAGGGTCGGGATGATCATGGCCCCCTTGCGGCGGGTGCCGAGCCGCTCGACCTCCTCTCGACGCTCGGCCCGAAGCGTGTTGGCCACCGTCATCAACGATTCCGCCACGTCGGAGCCCTGCTGCGAGGCTTCGCCCAGGATGCGGTAGATCCTGGCCGCGGCCGGCTCAACGGTCTCGGTGGAGAGCCGCTCCATCGCCTGGGCCAGCGTGAGTCCTCCCGCCACCCAGTTCTGGGCCTCCCGGAGCTCGGCGACCACCGGGCCCCGACCGCGGTCGATCACCTGGCGGACCGCCATCGCCGGGGTGTGGTTGGCCCGTACCAGCATCGCCAGCAGGTGAGCGATCGTGTAGAGCTCGAGGCGCATGGTCTGCGACCTGGCTTCGATCGCGGAGTTGACCTTCCCCCGGGCCGACGTCAGGCCCCAGCCGACGCCGAGTCCGATCCCGACGACCGCCCAGAAGCCAGGACTGCCCCAGACCGCGCCCAGCCAGAAACCAACGAGCACTCCGACCGCGACGCCGAACAGCGCTCGCCCCGCCTGTGAGATCCGGTACTCGCGGGGCGAGACGTCGACGAAGCCGGCGTGGCGAAGACGGAGCTCGATCGCCTCCTCGTCGCCGCTGTCGACCAGGCGGGAAACGAAGGCTGCGAATCCCTCGATGATCGGGTTGAAGATCCGTCGAAGCGGTCCGTAGTCCGCGGTCGAGTCGATCGCAAGGGCGGCGTTCACGTCGGCCCGCTGCCCGAGCCGGGTCCGCCGTAGCTGGACGTAGGGCCGGAGCCGGCTCTCCAGCGGGGACGGCGGCCTCACGACCAACGCGGTGAGCCCGGCGGCGAGGTACGCCGCGAGCAGACCGACGAGCAGCACGCGGGGCTCGGTCATCGTTCCCGCTCCCGTTCCCGGGCGGAGGCGAGCACCCGCTCGGTCATCGTTTGCGCTCCCCTTCCCGGTCGGAAGTGAACACCCTCGGCTCCTCTGGTAGCCGGCTCAGCTGGCTGACGATGAACATGCCGAACAAGCTCATGGTCGTGCCGACGACGATGACGACCACCCCGGCCGCCGACGAGTAGAAGTCACGCCCCGGACCGGGACGGAACGTCAGCAGGATCAGGAACAGGAACGGGAGCACGAAGACCGCCCGGGCGTTCAGCCGCTGCTCGAGCTGGGCGGTCTCGACCCGGTCGACGACTTGGAGGTCTTCGACGGTCGAGCGTGACAGGTCGTCCATGATGTCGATGACCACCGCCGGGCCCTGCTCGATCGCGAGGAGGAGATCCTCGATCACGCGGTCCGAGACCGGGTCGGCCAGCTCCTCCCGGATGACTTCGAGAGCGGTCGCCGAGTCGAGTGTGAAGCTGAGGCTGGAGTAGCGGGCGAACACCGGCCTGAGCTGCACCGGCCCGCTCGTGGCCAGCGCCAGCAGCGCCTGATGGAGCGACATCGACGACGACACCGAGGCGATAATCGACCTGAGCGCTTCGGGCCAGGCCTCGAGTCGCTCCCGGGCCAGGCGCCGGCGCTGTTGGGCGAAGTAGAACCGGGGCACCAGCGCAACCGCGATCGCCGGCGGTACCGCCACCAGGATGATCGACGTCAACAGCCACACGAACAGGAACGTGATCATCCCGGCGAAGATCGACGACGCCCAGAACTGGAGCGGCGTGACGCCGAGCCCGGCCTGGTTGAGCCACTCCTGTCGTTTGACCCGGCTGGTCCTGACCGGTGCCTCGCCGAGCGGGGCGAGCCGGAGGCGCTCGGGGGTGTAGCCGATCAGGTAGCCCACCGCGAAGTAGATCGCGATCCCGGCGAAGAGCCCGGCGAGGAGGCTCATCGATCCGTCCCCGGCTCGACGCTGAGACTGACCGACGGCACCACCGGCACCGGGAACGAGCCGCGGCGGCGGGTCGGCTTGACCGGCGGCCTCGGCGCCAGCTGGTTCTCGACGGCGTCGTCCCGGGGAACCACGTTGGCCGGCGTGCCCCGCAGCAGCTGAGCGGTCGACGACTCGTAGCGCTTGAGCGTGGCATCGAGCCGGGCGATCGTGGTATCGGCCGGGTCGGTCTCGGTCCACCGCAGAGGCTCACCGATGCGCTCGCGGACGAACAGGGGCTGCAGCAGGAAGTCCTCGCCGCTGGCGTTCGGCATCAGGGCCGAGACCTCCATCACCTGGCGCCGGATCGGCGCGCCGCCCTGCTCGTCGAAGGCGAGCTCCTCGCGATCGACGAACACGACGAGGTGGAACATCCGCTGGAACGTCGACTGGACCTGGGTCGGAGCCACGTTGCCGCCGGCCATGATCGCGGTATCACGAAGCGCCGAGAGTGCGTCGAACGGGTTGTTCGAGTGCACGGTGGCGATCACGCCGCAGCCGGCGTTCCCCGCCCGAACCAGCTCGAACGCCTCGGCCCCCCGCACTTCGCCGACGACGAGCAGGTCGGGCCGCATCCCGAGGCACGTCCTGACGAGATCTCGCAGCGAGACCTCGGCGGCTACATCGCCGTCGGCACCGGCCGGTCGCGTCTGGTAGTAGCTGCCGGCCATGACCGGAGCCGAGAGCTCCCGGATCTCCTCGACGCAGCGCACGACCATCGTCGGTGGCACCGCCCGGAGGAGGGCGTTGAGCAGCGTCGTCTTCCCTGCGCCCGGCCGCCCGCAGACCAGGATCCCCAGGCCGGACCGGACCGCAGCCCACAGCAGCTCGGCCACCCGCAGGTCCATCGAGTCCCGGACTACGAGCAACGACAAGGTCTCGTTTCGCATCGTGTACTTGCGGATGGTTACCGAAAGCTTGTCGGCGATCGGGGGGATCACCACGCCCAGCCGAACGGTGCCGTCGAGCACCCTGGCCTGCACCATCGGCTCGCGCTCGGTGACCTCCCGGCCGCTGTCCTGGAGGAGGCGGCGGACGACGGCGAGATTCTCGTCGGCGGTCGTCACCTCGCTCACGCCCCGCATGTACCCGCCGCCGTCGATGTAGAAGATGTCGTCGCCCTCGATGAAGATCTCCTCGACGCCGGGATCGCTGAGCGGGGCGGTGAGCGGCCCGTATTCGAGCACGTAGCGGAGGATCCGCTCGGCCATCTCCTCCGGCCGGGCCAGCAGCTCCTTACCGTCCAGTCCCTGGCGGGCCACCGACTGCCACTGCTCGATCGCGCCTAAGACGAACTCCCGGACTCCGGAAGGGTCGAGCTCCGGGTCGAGACGGGCGTTCTTGATTCCCTCGGTCACCTCGTTGCGAAGCTGCTCGTACGGCGACAGCACGCGATCGGTACGCCGGCGGCGGGTCGAGGGCTTGGGCGACATCAGCCCCGTCTACCGATTCGCAGTCGTCGTCGCTTTGCCGTTGCCGGGACCAGCGCATCGGCCAGGGATCGCATCGATTTCGCAAACCGGCCCTTGGTCACCACTCGACCATCCCAACACGCACTCTCGACCTCCGGCCCCGCCGACGCGAACATGACGCCAGCGATGAGGTCGGCACCGGCTTCTCGCGTCACGGCCTCGACCAGGTCGGCCCGTTGCACCGCGGAGCGCGGCCGGCCGGCGAACACGATCCAGACCGGCGCCGCGTGCCGGAGCCGGCGGGCCTCGATGAGCCAGTCGAGGGCCTGGAGGACCCCGGTCGGGGTCGGTTGGCACACACCGACCGCCAGATCTCCGATCTCGACCGCCGCCTGTGAGGCGCCGTAGCGGTCGGCGCCCTGCGGGAGCGAGTGGAGCTGTGGCCCCGACGTCGCCACGACCAGGTCCCACTGCTCGGCAGCCTTGCGGAGCAGGTCGCGGGCTCGATCCCGCCCGAGCAACGACCAATCGTCCGGGTTGGCGATGCCGGCGAGTAGGTGCATCCTGGCAAAGCCCTTGCTGCCCTGGGTCGGCTCGGTCAGCGTCTGGCTGAGATCGGCGTCGCCGTAGTAGATTCGCTCGACGGCGTCGAGGACCGTGGGCTCCAGCCGGTAGCCGAGCCGGGCGGAGACCATCGGTGTCGACTCGTCGAGGTCGACGAGCAGTGTCGTCCCCCGCTTGTTGGCGAGCTCGGCAGCCAGACCGATCGCCACTTCCACCGCGTTCAGCGTGGACGGGCCACCGACCGAGATGATCGTGCCCCGATCGGTGGGCAGCGCCGGCTTGACCGTGCTGGCGGCCGCCGCGATCGCCGGCGACGGCGGCAACGTCAACTCGTCGCCGTCACCGAGCTCGACGCTCGCGTCCTTGGTTACCTCCTGGATCAGCGCCACCAACTGGCTCGCCATCAACTCGGCCGAGGCGACGTCGGCGATTCCTAGCCGGTTGAGGTAGGCCTGGCCTTGGCCGTGATGCTCGTTCGGGTCGTAGATGCCGATCACTTCGACCCCAGCGTCACGCAGCTGCCGAAGGCTCTCACGGTTCAGGAAGGTCGACGAGTCGTCGATGATCACCACGTCGATCGAGTCGTCGATCGCCCGCGGGTCGCGCAGGACCCGCACCCGGAGCCCGGTGATGTGATCCTGGACGTAGCGGGCGAAGTCCGTGCGCCACGCTCGGTGGCTCGCGACGAGGCCGACGGTCCGAACCCCCGTCGACCTGACCTGGGTCGGGTCAGCCACGGTCGGTCCCGTCGTCCTGATCGGCGCCGCCGGCCGCCACCGGCTCCCGCTCCACCCCGGCGAGCTGGCGCCGCTCGGGGCTGATCGGCTCAGCTCCTGTCGAGCGAACGATCGACACCCTCCCCGTCTCCATCGCGAGTGCGACGTCCAGCGCCGTCTGGTCATCGACCGAGACGGTCACGAAGTAGGTGGAGAGCGAGCTCGAGCCGAGGGCACCGCTCCGGGCGTCGGGAGTCTGGGTTGCCAGGACCTCGAGATTCACCGCCACGTACCGAGCCATATCGTCGTCGACCGAGATCACGTCGATCCGATCGCCGGCCGAGAGGTCACCGCCGACCGCGTCGATCCGCTCGATCGGTAGGCTCATCGCTCGCAGCGTGGAGGGCGACGACGCTGGAGCGACGGCCGTGATCGTGAGCGGATCCCCGGCCGCCAGGCGCTGGCCGGCGCTGATCGATCCCGACGAGATCGTGTCGAGCGTCGCCACTTTGCCCACCAGCTCGCTATCGGCCGGGACCTCGATCTCACTCACCAGATCCGGCGTGATGACCGTCCCCGGCAGGATGTCGGTGTCGGCCACGAGCACCCTGGTCGTGCGCGTTCGATCCTGGAGCACCGACACCACCAGCACGAAGGCCAGCAAACCGGCGGCGATCATGAACAGATGGCCGAGCGAGATCCGTTCCCGCAGCTTCCGGCGTCGGGGTGGGACCGGACGCGAAGCCGGACGCACCTCCTCGGTTGACCCGTCCAGGTCAACGGTGAGAGAACTCGCCATGTATCGCCACCAATCTCCCTCATTGACAACTTCGCCTGCCCGCGCGGTACCAAGAGGCCCACAACCCCCTCTGCAGCAGAGTTGCTGAGCGAAAGATAATGACTAAACACTCAAGTCGCAAGTAAAAATGCCTACAGCGAACAATGAGCATTAAACAGGTTTTGACTACTATCGTAGGAAGATAATCCGCCGGCGGTTGGCTGAGGCTCGGCCGATGCCGAGTACCGACGACAGCCGTTCACCAGCTCCCTGCTACCAGGATCAAGGATCGTGACGTATCAAAGTGTGACCGGCGATTTGCCAGAACTCATCACGGTGGCCGATGTGGCCAACTACCTCGGGTTGACGCCCCAGACCGTCATCTCGTTCATCAAGCGAGGTGAGCTCGTAGCGACGAAGCCTCCGGGCATGCGGGGCTATCGCATCCCCCGGCAGGCGTTCGAAGACTATCTCGCTGCCGGCTATCAGGCGGTCAAGCGGGAAGTGGCGGCCGAAGCCGAACTCTGATCCGGCCGTGGTCCGAACAGCTCGGTCCGCCGATGCCCACCCGCGTCAACGAACACGGGGCGGTCCGGGCCCGGAGCGGGATCCCCGACGGTCCTCGTCGACGGCGCGGCTGATGTAGCCGATCGCATCGGTCGGCACGACGGACTCCTGACCGGACCGCTCCTGGAACACGATGTGGTCGACGTTGACGGAGCCGATCGTGCCCCGCAGCGACCAGTCTCCCCACCGCCCACCGACCTCGACTTCGCGGATCTCCTCGAAGCTCAGGAGCCGGGCCCGGAACGTCGCCGGCCGGAACGTGACCGGCGCCCGACCCGAGGGCGGGTCGATCGACACGACTGTGACAACTGTGATCGCGCGGTGGACGACGTCGTGCAGGTTGCCGGCCCGATCCTCGAGTCCGACGAAGTTCTGACCGGTGTGGACCACGATGCCCTCGACCGCCCGCCCCCCGAAGTTCACGAGCCACCGCTCGCCCTCCATCATGGCCTGCAACGCCCGCGCCGTGAGATCCTGCCGCTTGAGCTCGGCCCGCTCGGTCTCGTACTCGATCTCGGCCAGCTCGTCCTCGGCCGCCTGGCGGACGCGCCGGGCCATCGCCCAGAACTCCTCCTCGGCGCTCGGTTCGGTCGGACTCATCCGCGTCTTCTAGCACAACTCGGCGGCGACGCCGCAGCCATCGTCATGCCGGTCACGACCCGATGTCACCGGGCGGCCAGGGCTCTGGGCAGGAGCGGGACATGCGCTGTCGACGCTGGGCACCCTCCAACGATTCGACGACGCGACCCCTCCGCAGCCGGCACCGCTGGTCCGGTCGTTGGCGCGCTGGCCACCGTCGGCCAGAATGGCCTCATGTCCGAGGCTCGAGCGGCGACCCACTACGACCTGTTCGGTGTCGACCCCGAATGCAGCTTCGAAGAGATCCGCTCCGCCTACCGTCGCCTGGCTCGTCAGCGCCATCCCGATGTGGTGGGCTTCGGCGCCGCATCGGCCGACATGGCCGAGATCAACGAGGCGTGGCGGGTGCTGTCCGACTCGGCCCGCCGCCGCAGCTACGACGCCACGGTCAGCAGACCCGTGCGAGCGCCGGTCGCCACGCCGCAGCCGGCGCCGACCACGCAGCGCTCGCGTCGGCGGGCCTGGGCGGCCGGGGTGCAGGGTCAGATTGCCAAGCTCTCCCGCCTCGCCGGCCGCAGCGCCACCCAGACACTCCTGATACGCCAACCCCGAGCCCCGAGAGCGGAATACGAGCGGCTCGTCGGCATCCTCGTGCACGGCCTGTGCGAGGACACCGAGTCGCGCGTCCGGGCGGCCCGGGCCGCAGGCGCAGCCCCCCTGGACCTGGCGGTCGGTGCGACGCTGATCGGGATCCGGACCCTGGCCGATCGGCTTCGGCGCGACGGCCCCCTCGGTCTCACGGACGACGTGATCATGTCGGCCGAGCTCCTCGATCGCATGTGGGACGTGCTCGCCCACGAGCTGCCCGTTCAGCTGGCAACGGCCCTCGGCGGCAACCCCCACGTCGCCCGCGTGCTGCTCGGCAAGAGGGCTCAGAGGTCGACCGGCTGACCACCGGTGGCCGCCGACCGGTAGGCGGCGTCGGCCAAGCGGTGGGCTTCGATCGCCACGCGAAAATCGGGGTAGGCGGGGATGCTGCTGCGGACCGCGGTGATGAACGCAGCGTCGGGGTTGACGCCGAGTCCGTCCAGCGTCGCCATCGCCCGGGCGAGCACCGAACCTTCGAGCTCGTCGGTTCCCATCGACGACTCGATCGAGACCGGGCCCGCCCAGTCTCCGTCGAGCGTCAGCACCGCGTCGCGGCAGAACGCCTCGACCCGGCGCTGCGACGGGCGAGAGAGCACCTCGTGCCAGACGGACGTCAACGTGGCCTGGGCACCGGACTCGGACACGAGCAGCACCGAGGCCTGGTCGTCGATGCCGTCGAGTCCGTGAACCATTCCGATCCGGCCGCTGACCGAGCGGATCGGGCCCATCATCCACCCGAGCAGATCGAGATCGTGGATCGAGTGCTCGAGCAGTGTCCCGGCCCCCGCCTTGGCGACGTCACCCCGCCACGTCGAGCCATACATGCCTTGGGTCGGGAGGTACTGATCGTCGCGGAACACGATGTTCATCAGCGGGCCGAGCTCCGGCGAGCGGACCTGGTGACGCAGCCAGCGGAACGACGGCGAGTTTCGCAGCACGAGCCCGACCTGGTTGACCACCCCGGCGCTCTCGACCGCCCGGGTCATCGCTTCGGCCGTGGCCAGGTCGATCGCGAGCGGCTTCTCACAGAACACCGGCTTGCCAGCTGCTGCGACCGCCGCGACCAGGTCCGCGTGGGCTGCGGTCCACGTGCACACGTACACGGCCTCGCTCGTCTCGATCACCGTTTCGGCGTCGGCAACGACCACCGATGCCGTGCCCACCACGTCGAGCGCGAAGCTATGGGCTCGCTCCGGGTCGGTGTCGTGGACGGCCACGATCGTGGCCTCACCGCAGGCTTGGAGCCCCCGGGCGTGGCTGCGGGCGATGAGCCCGCAGCCCACGAACCCAACCCGCACGAGATCGCTCATGATGCACCCCTCAACCCGATCCTCCGCAGCCGACGGGCCCGGGAACGAGCCGAGACGGCGCGGCCACGCACCCTACTGGCCCCCCGGCGGGCTCATATACCCGGCCTGAGCTTGAGACCGCATCGACTGGCGGCCCGGGTCACCGGAGGCAGAGCTCAGAGCTCGAGGACCTCGGTCCGATTGCCCGCCCCCGTGGCCGCTCGGTTGGCCGCAGCGTCGAGCTGAGCCAACGCCCGTTCGATCGACGGGCGACGATCGGTGATCGAGGCCACGGCGACACTGGCAGTGAACGACACCAGCGAGTTGTCGAAATCGACCGGGAACGCCACCTCGTCGCGCAACCGGTCGGCGATGTCGGTGAGCTGCGAGGTCGGCGCGTCGGAGGTGAGCAGGCTGAGAAAACCGGCATCGTCGAAGCGTCCAAGGATGTCGGGGCTGCGCAGCCTGGTCTGCAGACGCTGCCCGACCTCCCACACCACTCGGTCGACGACCCGCTCGCCCTGAGCCGACGCCAGCTGCGGGAGCTCGTCGATCCAGAGACCGATCAGTGCCAGCGGGCTCTTCTGGGGCGCCATCATCCGATCGTGGAGCTGGCTCAGCAGGTGATACCGATTGGGGAAGCCGGTGACCGTGTCGTGTGTCAGCTCCGCCCCGGCGAGCGCCGAGTAGTGGTAGTCGGTCGCCATGCTTCGGATGGCGACGGCGGCCAAACCCGGGCCGAGCCTGCGGATCGACAGCTCCAGGGGGGTGAGGGCTCGGGCCAGCCGTACCGCCACTGAGCGAGTCGAGTCGCCGGCGCCGGCCAGGGCGCTGGTCCAAGCCGCCTGGAACTCGGGTACGAGCAGATCGGCCAATGCGATCCCCAGCAGCCGGCCCAGTGGGATCCCGGTCGTCTCGACCGCTTCGTCGTTGGCCGCCTGGATCACGCCGTCCTCGACGATCACACACCCTCCGGGCATCACCCCGAGCAGCTCGGCGTACTTCTCCACTTCAGCGGACAACGGTCGCACTCCTCATCGATTGACCAGTCGGCAGAAACAGCCCGTCTGTTGAGGTCCGGCTGGCTCAGTGGACCTGCTCGAGGCCGTCGAGCAGCGCATTCTCGACCACCTCGGTCAGCGCCGGGTGGATGTAGAACACATCGTTGGCCACCTCATCGGCCCGTTGGCGGAACTGCATGGCCTGAATGAGCGGCTGGATGATCGACGCCGCCTGCGGGCCGATGATGTGAGCGCCGACCAACAGCCTGGACGAGCGCTCGATGAGCACCTTGGCGAACGATGTGGTGTCCTCCAACGCCCACCCGTACGCAGTGCTGCCGTAGTCGCGCCGCCCAACCACCACGTCGATGCCCCGATCGGCCGCCTCGGCCTCGGTCAGGCCGACCGCCGCGATCTGGGGGCCGCTGAAGATCGCGTGCGGGACGGCCCGGTAGTCGACGCGCCGCAGGTCGTCGGGGTGAGCCAGGTTCCAGAACGCAACCTTGGCTTCGGTGTTGGCCAGGTGCTTCAGCTGGTACGGGTTGGCGACGTCGCCGAGCGCCCAGATCCCCGGCACCGGCGTGGCCATCGTGTCGTCGACGACGATCTGGCCGTCGTCGGTGAGGGGCAGACCGGCCGCTTCGACGTGGAGGAGGTCGCTGTTCGGTATGCGACCAGTGGCCACGAGGAGCTCGTCGACCTCGATCGTCGCGCCGTCGACGGACAGGACGATCGCCCCGTCTCGCTCGTCGACACGGTCGGGCAACGTGTTCAGGCGGAGGTCGACCCGGTTGGCGAACACCTGGGTGAACCGCTGGGCGATCTCGTGATCCTCGCCTCTGAGCAGCTGGCCCGAGCGGTTGAAAACGGTCACCTCGGAGCCGTAGGCAGAGAACACGTGGCCGAGCTCGACCGCGATGTACCCGCCACCGATGATGCCGAGCCGCGCCGGTAGGTGTTCGAGTCGCATCACCGTGTCGGACGTGTGGTAAGCGACGGCGTCGAGGCCGGCGATGGCGGGGATCTGCGGGCGGGCCCCGGCGGCGATGACGATGTCGGGGGCGCCGATCAGCCTGCCGTCGACATCGAGCACGTTGGTGTCGGTGAACGTGGCCGTGCCCTCGATCAGCTCGACGTTCGGGCTGCCGTTCGCTCGGTACTGGCGCCCCCCTTCGGCGATCGGGTCGATCCGGCCGAACACCCGGTCCCGGATCGATGGCCAGTCGACCGACTGGATGTCGGTCGACACCCCCAACCGCTCGCTGTGACGGGCGCTCTCGGCGACGTCGGCCGGCAACACGAACATCTTCGACGGAATGCAGCCGACGTTGAGGCAGGTGCCGCCGAAGACCCCACGCTCCACGACGGCGATTCGCCGATCGTCGAGGAACGGAGGAATCGAGTTACCGGAGCCGCTGCCGATGATGATGACGTCGTAGGTGTCCACTGATTCTCGTTGCTTCTCGTCGGGGTTCTCGTCCGGGTACGTCAGCACCTACCGTGCATCGCCCAGCTGCGTCCAGTCGACCTCGAACGCTTCGAGTGGTCGCATCGCGATGTCGATACCCGTCCACAGCGTTCTGCTGATCGGGTAGAAGACAACCGGCACGATAACGGCCACGAGCACGTTCGTGAGCACCAGCGGCACGACCGGCACCGCGGGCAGCGTCAGCACGAGTCCGGCCGAGAGCGCGATCAGGATCGCCCCGAAGCTCACGATCGTGTTCATGCCGATCGCACCGATCCAGTGGCCCTCGATCCGCTCGAAGTGGAGCCCGCACCGGGGGCAGTCGTCGACCATCCGCACCCACCGGCGGAACAGGCCCCGCTCACCGCAGGCCGGGCAGCGCTTGGTGGCACCCCGAAGCAACAACGTCACCCGCCCCGGTTGCGTCGGCACGGGTAGGTCCTCCGGGCCCCCACCCCCCGGCGTCGCGCTCATGGCTGCCAGCCGGCGAGGCGGGTCATGGCGTCGGTCAGCTCATCGGCCGAGCCAGCGTAGGAGAACCGGACGAAGTCCCGGCCCCGGACCCGATCGAAGTCGATCCCCGGTGTGACCGCGATCGACAGCTCGTCGAGCCAGCGACGGCACAAGTCTTGGCTGTCGAGCCCGAGGTGGGACACGTCGGCCCAGACATAGAAGGCGCCGTCCGCCGGAGCGAGGTGGTCCAGACCAGCCGCCGGGAGCCCGTCGAGCAGGATCCTCCGGTTCCGGCCGTACCGGGCCACGTTCGCCTCCAGCTCCTCGGTGCAGTCGAAGGCAGCGATGGCCGCCAGCTGGCTCAACGTCGGCGGAGCGACGGTCAGGCTCTGGGCGAGTCGCTCGATCGCCTCGGCCAGCTCGGGCGGGGCCACCACCCAACCGAGCCGCCACCCGGTCATCGAGAAGTACTTGGAGAAGCTGTTCAGCACGATGACCGACGGGTCGATCGCCAGCGCGCTGGGAGCCGGCTGGTCGTAGGTGATGCCGTGGTAGATCTCGTCGGCGATCACCTGCACGCCCCGCCGAGCAGCCCAGCCGAGAACCTCGCAGAGGTGGCCGTGATCGAGCACGGTTCCGGTCGGGTTTGACGGGCTGGCGACGACCAGGCCGTCGAGGGGACCGAGACCGTCCAACCCCTCGATCGTCGGTCGGAAGTCGGTTTCGGGGCCGACGGGCAGCGCGACGACGTCGATGCCGAACGCGAGGAGATCGTTGCGATAGCACGGATAGCCGGGCTCGAGCACTGCGACCCGGTCACCAGGGTCGAACGCGGCGAGGAACGTGAGCACACAGCTGCCCGATGCCCCGGTGGTGACGACGATCCGCTCGGTGTCGACATCGAGGCCATAGCGGTCGCGGTACCAGACCGCGATCCGCTCCCGCAGCACGGGGAGCCCGGCCGCCCCGGTGTAGCCGAGACGATCCGCATCCAGGGCGGCGTGAGCGGCGGCCAGGACTCCGCCCGGGGCAGGGGTAGACGGCTGGCCGACCTCGAGATGGAGGACCCGGTGACCGCCCGCCTCGCGGGCGGCAGCGGCCCGCATGACCTCCATGACGTAGAACGGTGGGATCTCGCTACGACCTGACGGCATGGCCTCCATCCTGCCCGCTGGCAGGCCGTATCCTCCTCACCGGGAGGTTCACAACATGACAGCGATCGGGTTCATCGGCTTGGGGGTCATGGGCTATCCCATGGCCGGCCACCTTCAGCAGGCGGGGCACGACGTCACCGTGTACAACCGGACCGCGGCCAAGGCCGACGCCTGGGTGGCCGAGCACGGCGGCCGATCGGCCCCGACGCCCAGTGAGGCAGTAGCCGGGGCCGAGGTCGCGATGACGATCGTCGGCAATGACGACGACGTCCGGGCCGTGACGCTCGGACACGACGGGGTCCTCGCCGGCCTCGGGCCCGGCGCCGTCATCGTCGACCATACGACCGCATCGGCCACGTTGGCCCGTGAGCTTCAGGCCATCAGTGCCGAGCAGCAGGTCGGGTTCGTCGACGCTCCGGTCTCCGGCGGGCAGTCCGGGGCCGAGAACGGGGCGCTCACCGTGATGTGCGGCGGGACCCAGGAGGACTTCGATCGCGTCGCCGAGGTCGCCGGGGCCTACGCCGTGGCGGTGACATTGCTCGGCGGTCCGGGGAGCGGCCAGCTGACCAAGATGGTCAACCAGCTCTGCATCGCCGGTCTCGTCCAGGGCCTCTCCGAGGGCTTGCACCTCGGGATGAAGGCCGGCCTCGACATCGACCAGGTCGTCGACGTCATCTCCAAGGGAGCGGCCGGCTCGTGGCAGATGGTCAACCGGGGCTCGACCATGGCCCGGGGCGAGTTCGACTTCGGCTTCGCCGTCGACTGGATGCGGAAGGACCTCGGCATCGCCCTCGACGAGGGCAACCGCCTCGGCGCCCGCCTGCCGGTCGGGGCGCTGGTCGATCAGTTCTACGCCCAAGTCCAGGCCCGTGGCGGGAATCGCTGGGACACCTCCAGCCTCATCGACCTGCTGACCAACCCCTGAGCCCGACCTCCTGAGTCCCGGCGACCTCGACGCGGCGGCCGACTACGGTTGACGCCGTGACCGTTTCCCTCGGAGCCCACCTCGGCCAGCAGAACATGACGATGGACGAGCTGCGGGCGCTGTGGCAAAAGCTCGACGGGGCCGGGCTCGACTGGTTGTCGGTGTGGGATCATCTCTACGAGGCCCCGCCGGCCGGTGGCACCATCGACCACTTCGAGGCCGTCGCCACCCTTGGCGCGCTGGCGGTCGAGACCGAGCACGCCCGCCTCGGTTGCCTCGTGTTCTACGTCGGCTACCGCAACCCCGGCCTGCTGGCAAAAGCCGCCGTCACCCTCGATCACCTCTCCGGCGGTCGCTTCGAGCTCGGGCTGGGAGGAGGTTGGCACCAGTGGGAGGCCGAGGCCTACGGCTACGACTTCCCCGGGGTCGGCACCCGCCTCGACATGCTGGACGAGGCGGCCGAGCTGATCGTCTCCCTGCTCGCCAGCGACGACGGCGACGGTCTACGTCGCACGACCTTCGAAGGTGACCACTTCAGGGCCGCCGACGCCAGCTGCCTTCCCCCACCGATAGACGGTCGCCTGCCGATCTGGATCGGCGGTCTCGGCGAGAAGCGCACGCTGCGGACCGCCGCCCGCTTCGCCGACGGGTGGAATGCGGCCTACGTCAGCGCCGAGGAGTTCGCTCGCAAGAACCAGGTGCTCGACAACTGGTGCGACGCCGAGCGGCGCGACCCCGCAACGATCGAGCGCTCCGTCAACCTTCAGTTCGCCATGGCCGTCGACACCGTCTCGGCGGAACGAGCCGCAGCCGATCTCGACGCGCAGTGGGGCCCGATGGCCGCCCGGATCCGCGGCGGCGCATTGCTCGGCACGCCCGACCAAGCCGCCGAGCAGCTGCTGGCCTACGCAGAGGCTGGCGCCGACCTCATCAACGTGGCGCTCCGGGCCCCGTTCGATCACGATGCGCTCGATGCTTACGTCAACGACGTCGTCCCCGCCGTCCGTCGAGCGACCTGAGCGTTTGGCCTGCTCACGGGGCCGCCGAGACGACGCGCGAGGGTTCACGATTTGACGCACGTACCTTGACTTCCCCGTGTGCTACGGCGAGGGTCGAGGAGAGCACCGCGCTGCCGAGCGGCGCAGCGGGGGCATGTACGAGCGAGCAATGTGGGGCTGGATAGTGGCACGCAATCAGGGCGACGACGACGCGGCCGTGTTGTCGGCGTGTACCGACGACTGGCTCGACAGGGTCGTCGAGCACGAGTCGGATCGGACCGAGGAGATCTTGGCCGACTTCGCCGAGATCGCTGTCGACAGCGACGATCGCAGCCGGCTGAGCTCG
Source organism: Acidimicrobiia bacterium (assembly GCA_029861725.1). Lineage (GTDB taxonomy): Bacteria > Actinomycetota > Acidimicrobiia > Acidimicrobiales > SZUA-35 > CADEDH01. The sequence goes on from JAOTYQ010000052.1 coordinate 14,803, forward strand.
CTGCTGCGGTGGCTGGCGGTCACTCCCGACAGCGAGTTCGTCGCCGCCACCGGTAGCTACCTCGAGCACTTGATGGAGGCCGGTCACCCCCGGCCCGAACGGCTCGACGCCCACCTGCGGACCGTCGGCGCCGCCCGGCGCGAGGCGCAGCGCCTGGTCACCGCCGGTTGTTGCGATGAAGGCGGGCGACCATGACCATCCGCTTCGACCTCGACGAAGAGACGCTCCGTCGCTCGGGGGAGCTCGGCCTGGCCTGGCGCTTCCTCCGGCGAGCGTCGCCTGCGGTCGTGCTCGACGCGTCGGCCGACATCATCGAGCCGAAGCTTGAGGTCGGGGACGTCGACGCGCTCGAGCAGCTCGCCCTCGCCGGCGGCGAGTGCTCGATGTCCGAGATCGCCACGGGTCTTCAAGTCGACCGGTCCACCGCCACTCGAGCCGTCGACCGTCTCGTCGAACGGGGCCTGGTCGAGCGCCGCCGGGACCGTGTCGATGCCCGCATGATCCGGGCACGGCTCACGGCTACGGGCACCGAAATCAGCGAACGTCTCCGCGGCCGACGCCTCGCCTTCGCCGCCCGGGTGCTCGACCGCTTCGATCTCGACGATCAGAAAGCGATCGCCCGTCTCGTGCCCCGGCTGGCCGATGCCGTTGCCGAGGAGCTGGGGCTGGCGACGCACCGAGCGCAGCCCTGATCCGGCCGATGGGCCAGGGCGCCACAGGCCGGACTAGAGTCGGTAGGTAATCCGGCTACTCCGCCTGCCGGATGCCGATCGGGGCCTCTCGGAGCCCGCAGAAGTCACAGACTCCGGGAGGCCTCGGCGGCTCACTTCTGGGGTGAGACGCCGAACCCCAGGTCTTCCCGGTCCCGTCGGCGTCGCGGACTCTACGCGAGATCGTCGAACTCGCCAGCCTTGCAGCCGGCGATGAAGGCAGCGAGCTCTGAGCGAGTGAACGGGATCGTCCCCGCGTCGATCAGCTTGCTGTTCCTCATGAGGATGCCGTCGTCGGTATCGGCGATCTCGACACAGTCGCCGCCGTTCGCCCCGCTGAAGGACGACTTGCGCCAGGTGAGGTCGTTTGGCTGTTGGTTGGTCATTGGTATCGCTCCGCAATGGTCTGAATGAGGTCGGCGGACTGGGCGGTCGTCAGGGCAACCGTGGTCAGGTGCTCGAAGAGCTGGGCGTGGGCCTCGATCGCCTCGGGCCGATCGAGATAGTTGAAGCCGGTCAGGTCCTCGGTGCAGGTCATGAACGGCGTGGAGGCGCCGGCCGACGTGAACAGCCGGAACGATCCGAACGCAGCACAGTGGAGGGCCCCGCTCGCGGCGGGTACGACGTGAAGGCGCACGGTGGGTCTGGCCACCATCGACACCAGATGGGCCATCTGCTCGCTCATGATCTCACGGTCGCCGGTCACCCGATGGAGGACCGATTCGTCGATGACACAGATGAGCTGGAGCGGCTCGGGCTGTCGTGACAGCACTTCTTGGCGAACCAGCCTCGCACGGACCCGCTCCTCGATGTCGGTCTCCGAGACCGGCAGGTGATTGGTCCGCATGACCGCGGTCGCATAGCGCTCGGTCTGGAGGAGTCCCGGGATAGCGATCGGCTCGAAGGTCTCCAGGCGGGCCGCTCCCTGCTCGAGGGAGGTGTAGTGGTCGAGCCAGGGTGGTACGGCATGTCCCGGCGGCACCGTCACGGCGCCGTTACCGGCGATCAGGTGCTCGAGCTCGGGCATGCTGACCTCGAGATACTCGGCGAGCGGCCGCCGATAGCGCGCCAATGGTGTACTCAATCCCTGCTCCCAGCGAGCAACGGACTGAGCTCGAACGTCGAGAAGACGAGCCAACGATTCCTGACTATGACCTAGCGCTTTACGACGTGCGGCGAGCTGTGGCCTCGGCGACACAGCCAGGAGTGTAGTTGCAGAGCCCAAGTATCGCGAAGGTTGTGCAGTGAAAGTACAGCAAAAGCGCAGCTACGTGGCTGGCCAAGCTCCACGACCCATCGCATTCTTTGATGCATGGCGGACGTCGTGCGGCTGGTAGACGGCGAGACGAGGGTGGAGGTGCTCGGCCCCGAAGGGGACGGCACCGTGCAGATCCAGCTCGGACCAGCCCCCCACGGCGTGACGTTCGTCGGCGACCTGGCCGATCTCCACCGAGTGTTCGTCGAGATCGATACGCTGCTCTCCCGCCTGGTGACCGCCCAAGTGCCAGCCCGCCAAGTCCCCTAGCAGGGAAAACATCCCGGACGCCGACCAGAGTTCGTCGGGCGTCGGGGGCAAGCCTCGTGAGGTTCTTCTGCGGGCCTCGGCGGAGAGAGGCTCGTCACCGGCGCCCGCCGCATCCGGCGCTCAGCGAGAGAGAAGGCTGGGGATGACCCAACGGCCATCCCCAGCCCAGGACCGATCCTTGATGAACCGTCGCCCAACCCGCCAGAGAGCAACAGGTTCGGATCGATCCCGTACCCGCACTCATAGTGAACCACTTTGCACTCTGCGTGGCAATGGCGCATTCGGATCAGTTCCGTCGCGGGCCGGATGGCTCAGAGACCGGCCCGTCCGTCGATGTCACGCTCAGAGTCGGCTCAGGTGGACCTCGGTCACCGAGTGGTCAGGGCCCTTCCGGAGGATCAGATCGGCACGCTGACGGGTCGGGAGGATGTTCTCGAACAGGTTCCGCTCGTTGATCCGGGTCCAGATTCCGGTTGCGGTCTCCCTGGCCTCGTCGTCATCGAGCGAGGCAAACCGCCGGAAGTAGGACTTCGGGTCCTGGAAG
>JAOTYQ010000496.1 GCA_029861725.1 Acidimicrobiia bacterium
CTGCTTCGGTGGCACGTCGTACGGGCCCGGCTTCGACCACGCCGTCGAGGTCCACCGACTGCTCGACGCCATCCAGCGCTCCTCGGACGAGGGCCGGTCGATCACCCTGGACCCCACCGGTGACAACGCAGGCCGAGCATGAATCGTCGAACGCTTCCCATCCTCCTGCTGACGTTCGTCAACGCGCTGGGCGGCACGCTGCTGATCCCGGTCCTTCCCTTCGTCGTTCGCGACCTGGGCCAGGCCGACGTGGTCTTCGCCCTCCTGATTGCGGCCTATCCGGCGGCCCAGTTCTTCGCCGCACCGGTGCTCGGGTCACTGGCCGACTCACGGGGCCGTCGCCCGGTCTTGCTTCTCTCGCAGGCCGGCACGCTCGTCTCGTGGTTGGTGTTTGCCGCCGCCTACTTCGTCGACGGGGCCGTTCTCGTCCTCGGCCTGATCGCCGTGTCCCGGGTGGTCGACGGCCTGACCGGCGGCAACGCCTCGGTCGCCGCGGCCTACATCGTCGACGTCACCACCGAGGAGGAACGGACCCGGACCTACGCCGTCCAGGGAGCGGTCGTCGGCCTGGCCCTGCTCGTCGGGCCCGCGCTCGGAGCCCTGGCTAACACCACCTCGATCGGGTTTCTCGGACCGGCACTGCTGGCCATCGCCATCTCAGGCCTGGCGCTGGTCTGGCTGGCGCTCGGGTTGGACGAGTCGCTCGCCGAGGAGCACCGACGGTCGACCGCCGATCTCAACCCCTTCCACCAGCTCAACTTGCTCAGCCGCATGCGAAGCATCACCAACGCCGGCGTCCTGCAGCGGTTGTTCCTCGTGCAGGGCTTCTTCATCCTGGCCTTCTCCTCGTACACCACGATCATCGTGCTGCTCTATGCCGACCGGCTTGGCCTGGAGCCGTCCGAGACCGGGCTGATGCTGCTGTCGGTCGGGACGTTCCTCATCTTCCACGAGTTGGTCACCCTTCGGTTCGCACAGAGGCTGCTCGGCGACAGCCGTGTCTTGTCGCTCGGCCTGGTGATCCTCCCCGTGGCGCTGCTCCTCCTGACCGCCCCGACGACGGTGGCCACCTGGCTCCCGATCTCGTTCCTGATGAACGCCGGACTGGCGCTGATCATGCCCACCCTCCAGTCGGCGATCACCAAGGCCGCCGATCCGACTGAGGAGGGAGAGGTCCAAGGCATCACCACCAGCGTGTCTGCGGCGGCGGCAATGGTGGCGCCGGTGGCCGGCGGCGCCCTCTATGAGGTGTTCGGCAACACCGCCCTGGTGGTGTTCGCCGGACTGGCCGCCCTGGCTGGCATCACCTTCGCAACGACTCGATGGCCGCCGGCACCCGCCGATCGGGCGCCCGGGGCGGAGCTGCACCATCGCGGCGTGCAGTGCCTGGCCCAACAGCGTGCTGGCGGCCACCGAAGTTGGGGCCTGCAGCTCCACGGCGGTTCGCACCGCCATCACGGCCTGGCGGCGCATGCCACCTCGCCCCGAGCCGAACCCGACCTCGCCGTCGAGTGAAACGAAGGGAGTAATGATGTCAACCGAAACCATCTCTCAGACCACGATCAGAGCCCTGCTGGCGACCGAGCGCGGATTGTATGACGTCGGCACCGGTCGCCTGGTGCTCAACGACCGACCGGTGACCTCGGTCGCATTGGATGGAGCCGTTGTCTATGCGCTCGTGGACGGGGTCGAGCTCCACCGGATTGACGGTGACCGGGTTGACCGAATCGCTCGGCTGACCGATGGCGCGGGCACAGCGATTCACGTCTATCGAGGTGCACTCTGGATCGGCGGGACGTCTGCAGGACTGTGGCGACTGGACGGGACCGAGCTGACTCCGGTCGACTCGTTTCTGACCGCTCCGACACGACCAGAGTGGTCGGCGCCATGGGGCGGGCCACCGGCGGTCTACTCGTTCGCCTCACGGGGCGACGACCTCTACGTCAGCGTGCACGTCGGCGGGATCATGCGGACCAGCGATCAGGGCCGCACCTGGGAGGCCACCAGCGACCTCCACGACGACGTCCACCAGGTCACGGCCGGGCCCAACGGAACCCTGTGGGCCGCCACGGGCCGTCGAGGGCTGGCCAGCAGCACCGACCGAGGTCGGACCTGGAGCTACCATCGCGACGGCCTCCACGCCACCTACCTCCTGACGGTGGCCGCCACCGGCGATCAGGTCCTCGTCGGCGCCTCCTCCGGACCACGAGCCTCCGACGGGGTGATCTACCGCTTCGACGGCGAAGCCTTCGAACCGGTTGGTCGCCCCTTGCCCGATGAGCTCCACGGTGCCGTCGGACCTCGTCGCCTGGCGGCGGCTGGACACCATGCGGCCGTTGCCACCCCAGACGGCTCCCTCTATGTGAGCACCGACGGCGGCCACTCGTGGCACCGTCACCTCGACGACCTCGATCGGGTCACCGAGATCGCAGTTGCCGCCCCTTCCTGACGAGATCTGCACGTCTCTCGCGCCGGCAGCCGTCGCTGTGGCCTGGCCTCCCATTGGTTACTGGCGAAGGTCATCAGCTCTTCGGCTGATGACGGCAACGATCGGCTAGGCCATCTCGCCTTCTCGACCGTTCCCAATCGAAGGGCACGAAAGGGCACAAGGGCCTATGGTGCGCTGCCGGTCGGAGCACCCCAATTAGAGCGTTTCCCCTGGTCAGGGGGGGGTTGAGGGACCCCTGTTCTCCGATGTTCTAGGCACGTTGTAGGCACGGACGAGACCGCCCCACTCGGTATCACCGCCCGAGATTCACGAGCCAGCGCGCACTACTACCGGCGTTGGAGAGCGGCCGCTGCGTTCCGCAATGCGACCACCGAGAGCACCGGCCGGGCAGACGGTCCGGCCCCGAGTGATGCCGAGCGGGCCAGTCGTGCCGTTTATCCGTGGTCGGTCGACCTGCTGATGTGGTGTCATCGGGTGCCTGGATCCGTTGGTCTGGATTGGCTGGAGCTGCTCGATCCGAGATGGTGTGGCATTGCTCGGGCCGGTGCGGGAGGTGGTGTGGGACCGGTGGCCGCGGTCCCTGGTCACTCGGCTCGGAGGACGTCGGCCACGCTGGAGCGGGCGGGTCGTTGGGCGGCAAGCCCGGCGAGGGCAGCGGTAGCCGCGATGATGAAGACCAGGAGTGTGACAACGGTTGCGGTTCCAGGGCTGACGCCGAAGCCGGGCCCGACACCGAGTTCGACACCGATGGTGTTCATGAGTCCGGCGTAGAGCGGTATGGCGAGCAGGCCTCCGATCGCCACTGCAGCGATGGCGATCGCGGCGGCGCCGAGCACGACGGATGCGACGACTTGGACGGGGGTAAAGCCAAGGGCCTTGAGTACGGCGACATCGCGGGTGCGTTCCTGCATCATCTGGACGGTGGATGCGACTAGGTTCGCCAGTCCGACGGCGAGGACGAGCACCGTGATGATGGCGAAGGCCACCTGGAACGCGTCGAGGTCGTCGAACGGTTCCCGGATCCTGAGGGCTACCCGGTCGCTGGTTGCGTCGCCAATGGCGCTGCGGAGTTCTTCGATGCTGGTGTCGTTGCCGGCTTCGGCGAACCAGCCCCAGGGTTGTGCGTCCTCTTCGATGGCTTGGAGGTCGTCGAGGTGGAAGAGCAGAATCTCACCGGAGTCTTCCAGGGTGGCGAACCAGCCGACCACGGTGAAGGTGATCGGCTGGCCGGAGAGTGTGACCGTCGTCTGATCTCCGACCTCCACCCCGAGGCGTTCGAGTAGGGCGTATCCGACCACGGCTTCGTCTGGTCCGGTCAACATGCGGCCGTCGCCAATCTTGAAACTGCTCGACCCGAGGTCGCCGGCCAACGCTCGGGCTGTGATCTCTCCCGAGTCGTCGACGACCCGTCGTTCAGCGACCGAGTACCAGCTCGCAACCTCGGGCGTCGTGTCGAGGATCGCTTCGAGTTCGCCACCATCCATGTCCTGCGGGGAGGCAATGACGTCCCAGGGGTCGCCGGTACGGGCCGGATCGGTCGTTGCGGCGTCGATGGTGGTGTTCATCCCGATCGCAATCACCCCGGCTAGGACCGACAGGGTGAGGGTCGCAATGCTGAAAGTCGTGCGGAACGGTCGAGCGAAGGCGTTCTTGATGCCGGTCACGCCGACAGGCCCGAGGCCGAGACGTCCCGCCAGGCGAGCGACGATCGACGTCCGGGCGCTTCGGGGCGCCGAACCGCGGCTGATCGCCTCACTGGTCGGGACTCGTCCGGCCCGCCAGGCGGGCAGCGCGGTCGACGCGGCGATGATCGCAAGGACGATGACTGCGGTGACAACCAATGATCTGAGCGACAGCCCGGTGCTGCCAGCGTCCAACACTTCGGCGATCCTGAGCTGTAGTGACGGGGCCAACGCAGCGCCGGCCAGCCACCCGAGCACCGAACCGACCAACCCGATGGCCAAGTGTTCGAACAGTGTGAAGGCCATCAGCGACCCCGGGGTGAACCCGATCGCTTTGAGCAGCCCGATCTCGCGGTACTTGGCGAACATCTGCGCCGTGACAGTAGATGCCACGACGAGCCCGCCAGCGAACAAGAGAATGGCGCCGAAGGCGGCGAGGAACAGGCCGAACAGCCGGTTGGTCACGAGGACGTCGTCGCGGGTGTCCTGCCAATCCAACGCCGTGCCGATCTGCGGGTAGCGGCCCTGGAGATCACCGGCGTATCTCGCCGCGTCATCAGGGTCAGCCAGGCGGAGCATCGAGATCGTGCCC
>JAOTYQ010000053.1 GCA_029861725.1 Acidimicrobiia bacterium
TCACCATGCACGTCCTCGCTGCCTTCGTCGATGCGCTCACCAGCGAGGGCGTCGGGCACGAGCATTACGCCGACCAGATCAGGGCGTCACTCGGCCGCCCGCTTGACTGAGCCGACGAGCGCTCGGCCCGCCCGAACATCACGCTGGGGCTGACCGTCGCGGAGCGCGATCGCGCCATCGACCAGGACCCAGTCGATCCCCACCGACGCCAGGCCGGGATTGGACACGGTGGCACGGTCGGCGATCGTGGCGGGATCGAAGACGACGATGTCGGCATCGGCCCCGCGCTGGAGGCGGCCCTTGCGGGCCATCGCAGGGATCATCCGCTCCACCCGCTGCGCCGGCTTGATCGTGATCTTGGCCAGCGCCGAGCGCAGATCGAGCACCTGCAACTCCCGGACGTAGCGGCCGAGCGTGCGGGAGAACGTCCCGGCGGCCCGCGGATGGTTGTTGAGGTCCGGGTTCAAGATCGCATCGCTCGACACCATCGTCCACGACCGCGACAGCGCCAGCTGGATCTCATCCTCCGGGATCGAGCCGAGCGCAGCGACCAGCTTGTTCTGGTCCAGGGCCCGATCGAACGTGGTCGGGCTCAGGCGGGTCTCGGTCCCGGCGACCTGGAGGTCTTCGTACTGCAGGCCGAAGCGGCCCTGCCAGCCGAGGGCGAACCGTGAGCTGGCGAGGAATGTGCCCCAGAAGTCATAGGGGTAAAGGCAGGCTGTGACGTCGAGGCCTTCGGCTCGGGCTTGGTCGAGCTTGCCCAACGCATCGCTCATCATGTGGGTCCCGCCCGTGCTCGAGAGGTGCTCGATGTGGACCGACGCCCCGGTACGGCGGGCGACGTCGAGGACCTCGTCAATCGCCTCGCCGCTGGTGCCCGGTGGATGCGGGTCGCTGTAGCGGACATGGAAGAACGCCACATGGTCGAGCTCGGCGGCGACCGACGCGAGGCGGAGCAGCTCGTCGGTCGAGGTACCGGGCGAGTACTCCGGCGAGAACGAGACTCCGGCGAAGCCCTGCCGGAGGCTGTCGCGGACCAGTCGCTCGAAGACCCTCAGCTCCCGGCTCGACAGCTCGTCCTCGACACCGACCCCGAGTTCGGCGGCCCGCATGAAGTGCTGGTGGAAGGCCGCGCCGAAATGGATCGGCGTCGTGCCCTCGTAGCGGCGAAAGAACGCGTCGGCGTAGTTGTTGACGCCGTGCATCGCCAGGTTTGTGGTGACGCCGTCGGCCAGCTTGAACCAGATCCCGAAAGGGTTCGGCTCGTAGGACAGCAAGTCGATGAAGCCGGGGGCCACGACCCGATCGCTGGCGTCGATCAGCTCGCCCCCCCGGAGGCGGCCACCGCTGATCGCCGTGATCACACCGCCGTCGATCCCGACGTTGGCGATGCCGTCGAACCCGGATTCGGGGTCGATCACGCGCCCGTTGGCCAGCACGAGCTCGAAGACATGGCCGGGGGGCGGCTCGGGTCCCGCGTCGGCCATGGCCGGCGGCAGGCCGGCCCGGACGCTGCTCGTCAGGTCGACGAGGGTGGTGGTCGCCGAGCCCTCGGTTGCAGCACCCAATGCGACCGGGCCGTCGGCCGGCGATCGCGTCGGGCGAAGCCCGACCAGGCCGACCAACGCTGCATTGGCCGCCCCATAGCCGAGGGCCACCAACAACTTCCGCCGCGCCCGCGACGAGAGGAGAGGTTCGTCGTCCGCTGCCATCGTGGAACCGAAACTACTCGTTGCGCGGTTCGGCTTCGGTGACCCGAAGCGCACCTCGCGGCGCCGGTCGAGACGTTCGGCTCTGCCGGCCCCGGGGCCGCTACTGTTGGGTCCGTGCCAGCAGATCTCCCAGCCCTCTACCGTCTCGGCATCGTCGGCGCCGGGCAGATCGCTCGCATGACCCACCAAGCGGCGCTGAAGCTCGGGATCACTCCCCGGCTCCTGGCCGAGCACCTCGACGACTCGGCTGCCCAGGCTGCGCCGGCCGCGATGTTCAGCCATCCCGACACCCTCGCCGCGTTCGCCGAGTACTGCGAGGTGCTCACGGTCGAGCACGAGCGCCTCGACCTCGGCCTGGTGCAGATGATGGAGGACAACGGCTCGATCCTCCGGCCGGGCACGAAGACGATCCGGGCCGCGTTCGACAAGCTCCACCAGCGGCGGATCCTATCCAACCGGGGATTCCCGGTCCCAGCGTTCAGCGAGGTCCGGGGTCCTGACGACCTGTTCGATTTCTCGTCTGCGCATGGCTTCCCGGTCGTGCTTAAGTCGGTGCGGGCCGGTCTGCCCGGCCAGCGAGCGGTCTGGATCGTTGAGAACCGCACCGAGGCGCTCCGGGTGTTGGCCGAGCAGGCCGACCGTGAACTGATGGCCGAGAGCTTCCAGGCGATCGTCAAGGAGCTCGTGGTGATCGTGGCTCGGCGGCCCGGGGGCAACTCCCGGACCTACGCCGTCGCCGAGGTGATCAACCAGGACGGGGCCTGCCTGGAGATCAGGACACCGGCCCCGATCGGTCACCGTGTGGCGATCGAGGCCCGGGAGCTGGCGCTCCGCCTCGCCGACGAGCTCGACGCGGTCGGCGTGCTGGCGGTCGAGTTGTTCCTCACTACCGATGGCTTGATCCTCAACGAGCTCGCCGCCCGACCGCACAACGCCGGCCATGTCACGATCGAAGGCAGCCCGACATCGCAGTTCGAGAACCACGTTCGGGCGGTCCTCGATCTCCCCCTGGGGCCCACCTGGGCCAACGCACCGGCCGCGGTCACGATCAACGTGATCGGGGGCCTCGAGGGCATCGACCCGGCCAACAACCTGCCCGATGCCCTGGTGGTGGAGGGCGCCCAAGTGCACCTCTATGGCAAGCGACCGCGTCCGGGTCGTAAGTTGGGCCACGTGACAGCCCTAGGCGACGACATGGAGCAAGCCCGCGAGCTGGCCAGGCGAGCCGAAGCGGCACTGCACGGTCGACGACTGTGAGCGCCGACGCCGGCGCAGCCTCCCAGAGCCCGGCCTCGGGCACGGTCACCGTCGTCGACCATCCGCTCGTCGCCCACAAGGTGACGATGCTGCGCGATGTCGGGACGGTATCTGAGTCGTTCCGAGCGCTCTGTACCGAGATCACGCTGCTCACCGCGTACGAGGCCCTGCGGCACCTTCCCGTCGAGTCGGTGGCGGTGGAGACCCCGATCACGACCACCCGATCCCCCCGGCTGTCCGGGCCGGCTCCGGCGGTTGTCGGCATCCTCCGAGCGGGCCTCGTGATGATCGAGGCGATACTCACCCTGATCCCCCACGCCCGGGTCGGCCACGTCGGCCTCTACCGCGACCCCGAGTCGCACCAACCGGTCCAGTACTACCGGAAGCTGCCGACCGACATCGCCGAGCGCGATGTGCTGCTGGTCGACCCCATGCTCGCCACCGGCGGGAGCGCGGTCCGCTCGCTGGAAATCCTCCGCGAGGAGGGCTGCCGACCGCCGAGGCTGCTATCGATCATCGGCTGCCCAGAGGGGATCGCCGCGGTGCATTCGGCCTACCCCGAAGTGCAGATCACGCTCGCGGCGCTCGACGAGCGGCTCAACGAGAACGCCTACATCGTTCCCGGGCTGGGTGACGCCGGCGACCGCATCTACGGCACGCGATGACCGGCGGGGTCGGCGACGAAGCCTGGGTTCGGCTCCGGGCGGCGGCAACCGAGATGTGCGAGCGTGCCTATGCTCCCTATTCGGAGTTCTCGGTCGGGGCGGCCGGGCTCGTCGATGACGGTCGGGTGGTCACCGGGTGCAACGTGGAGAACGTGTCGTACGGCCTCACGCTGTGCGCGGAGTGCGGCCTCGTGTCCGATCTGCACCGCACCGGCGGCGGACGGCTGGTCGCGGTCGTCGTCGTGTCGGGATCGGGGGCGCCGTGCACGCCCTGCGGCCGATGCCGGCAACTCCTGTTCGAGCACGGCGGCGGGGAGTGCCTGATCGACGGCGACGGCGCACCGCGGCGCTTGGCCGAGCTGCTCCCCGACGGGTTCACTGCCGATCGGCTGGCCGAGGGCTGAACGACCAGCCGGGGTCGTTGCCATCGGCGGGCCCGGGTGAGAAGGTACCGGCCATGGCCACCACCTGGGACGCAACGTCGGTGATCATCATCAAGCGGGACGGCGGCAAGCTGCCCGCCGACGCCATCGCCTGGTTCATCGACGGCTACACGCGAGGCGCGGTGGCCGATGAGCAGGCGGCTGCGCTCTGCATGGCCGTGTATCTGAACGGCCTCGACAACGACGAGCTCGCCGCCTGGACCGAAGCGATGATCGACAGCGGGAGCCGGGTCGACCTCGGTACCGTCGAGCGGCCGACCGTCGACAAGCACTCGACTGGGGGCGTTGGCGACAAGATCTCACTGATCCTGTGCCCGCTCATGGCCGCCTGCGGGGCCGCGATGCCCCAGGTCTCGGGTCGTGGGCTCGGCCACACCGGCGGCACGCTCGACAAGATGGCGTCGATCCCTGGCTGGAGGGCCGAGCTGAGCACGGCCGAGCTCCGGCGAGCCATGACCGAGGTCGGCGCCGTGATCTCGGCCGCATCGGAAGACCTGGCCCCTGCCGACCGAAAGCTCTACGCCCTCCGGGACGTGACCGGCACCGTCGCGTCGATCCCCCTCATCGCCTCGTCGATCATGTCGAAGAAGATCGCATCGGGCACCTCCGCCCTCGTTCTCGACGTGAAGGTCGGGCGTGGGGCGTTCATGACCAACCTCGACGACGCCCGTGTGCTGGCCGAGACGATGGTCGGCATCGGGCGCGAGGCCGGCGTGGCGACGGTGGCGTTGCTGACTCGGATGGACCAACCGCTCGGGCGGATGGTTGGCAACACCCTCGAAGTCGACGAGTCGCTCGATGTGCTGGACGGCGGGGGGCCGCTCGACGTTCGGCGGGTGACGCTGGCACTGGCCGAGGAGATGCTGGCGCTGGCTGGGCTGTCGGTCGATCCGGCGGCGGTGCTCGACCGCGGGTCGGGGCACGACGCGTTCGTCGAGATGGTGCGGTTCCAGGGCGGTGATCTCGACGCCCAGCGACCCACCGCCCGCTTCCAGCAGCCGATCGACAGCCCGGCCACCGGTTGGGTCACCGACCTCGACGCCCTCGCCGTCGGCCAGGCAGCGGTTCGCCTCGGTGCGGGACGGGCCCGCAAGGAAGACGAGATCTCCTACGGCGCCGGGATCGAGTGCGCGGCGAAGCCCGGCGACCCAGTGACCGCCGGGGAGCCCGTCTTCGTCATCCACGCCGACGACGAGGCGAGATTCCCGCCGGTAATCGAGCGGCTGGCCGGCGCGATCACGATCGGGCCCGAGCCCGTCGAACAGCCAGACGTCGTCATCGAGCGCATCGGCTGAGCCGACCAACAGGTAGAGGCGGTCCGGGGCCTGCGCGCGGCGGCGGTACGCATCGCCCCGGGGCTATGGCGGGACGATCTGTTCCACAGTTCCCGGACCGCTCCTACTGATCAGAAGCATCGCGGATCGCTCGACATGCCGCATGACACAAATTGACTACTGGGTGCTACGGCCCAGTGGGTCTTCGTGTTATCGGCGCAACGGTATTAACGATGTAAGGGGCGCATAATCTGCAGAGATTTGACACAATGTGGTGCGCTCGCCCGATTGGAGGGAAGCAACAAGAATGAGTCCGGATCTGCCGACCGCCGACCATGCGGCAGAGATCGACCGGCCCGAGAGCAAGTCACCGGACCGCGCTCGAGTTCTTCGAATTGTTGCGTCCAATGGGTCGTGAGCGAGTCGTCCTCGTCGAGGACCACGCAATGGTCCGGCAGGGCCTCGTCGCCGGCCTGGGTTCCGACGAGCGGGTTCGGGTCGTCGCGGCCGTCGGCTCGCTCGGCGCGTTCCGAGCCGGACGTGATCTCTGGAAGCCGCACGTCGTCGTCGCCGACTACGAGCTGCCGGACGGGTTGGGCGTCGAGCTCGCCGACCAGGGCGATCGGGACCAGAACGGCTACGAAGTGCTGATCATCTCCGGTGCCGATCACCAGCGAGTGTTGGACGAAGCGGTTCGGGCCGGATGCTCCGGCTTCTTGCCCAAGACCGCCCCGATCGAAGACCTCGTCGACGCCATTGTCCGAGTCGCGGCGGGCGAGGTGGTCCTCGACGACCGAACAACCGCACCGGTCGCGCCGGATCGAACCGAGCCCGGTGCCACGCTCACGTCGCGGGAACAGGAGGTGCTGGAGCTGCTGGCGGCGACGATGTCGGCCGCTCAGATCAGTCAGCACCTGCAGATCTCCCCCCACACGGTTCGCAATCACATCAGATCGATCCTCGCCAAGCTCCATGCTCACACCCAGCTCGAGGCCGTCCTCAATGCGCAACAGGCGGGGCTGATCGATCCCGGTAGGTCGTCGGGCGGAACACGGCAGTAGTGTCCAAACACGGATAGCTGTTCGCTCGGCTCAGAAGCGGGTCAGAGTCCTTGGCAGCTCGCTGAAGGTCTCGATCTGGGTCCACGTCACCTCGCCGAGCGAGGTGTCGACCGTCTCGTGGCTCCACGTGATGTCGTAGGGCACGTGGACGGCCCGCCCTCCGATCTCGATGACCGGGAGCACGTCGGAACGAATCGAGTTACCGACCATGACGAACTCCCTGATATCGATCCCACTCCCGGCGAGCACCCGGCAGTACGCCTCGGGGGACTTCTCGGTCAGGATCTCGACCCGATCGAAGTAGTCGGCCAGCCCCGACTCGGCCACTTTCGACTCTTGGTGGAACAGATCACCCTTGGTGATCAGCAGCAGCTGGAACTCATCACTCAGCGAGTAGATCGTCTCGGCCACCCCGTCGAGCAGCTCCACGGGGTGGCTCGACAGCTCCTTGCCCCAGTCGACGATCCGCTGGATCGCCGACGCCGGGAGATCGCCGTTGGTCACCTCGAGCGCGGTCTCGATCATCGACAGCGTGAACCCCTTCGCCCCGTAACCGAAGATCTCGAGATTCGATCGCTCCCGGTCGAGGAGGCGGGCCGAGACGTCGTCACCCCTGATCCAGGGCTCGAGCAGCTCCCGGAACCTGGTCTCGGTCACGGCGAAGTGGCTCTCGGAGTGCCACAGCGTGTCATCGGCGTCGAGCCCCACGACGGTCACGGTCATCAGGTCGCCAAACCTAGTCGAAGGGACCACGCTGGCGGACCCGGCGGAGCCCGGGGCAGCGGCCAGACCACCGGTACGATGAGCTATGCCCGCTCACGAGATCGATCCCGTCGTCGCTGCCCCGAAGGTTCTCCTCCACGATCACCTCGACGGAGGTATGAGGCCTCGAACGGTGATCGAGCTGGCCGATGAGCAGGGCTACCAGGGCCTCCCTACCCGCGACCCTGACGAGCTCGCTCGCTGGTTCACCCGGGGGGCCGATCGCCGCAACCTCGAGCTCTACCTCGAGACGTTCGCCCATACCGTCGGGGTGACCCAGACCAAGGACGGCCTCATCAGGGCGGCTTCGGAAGCGGCGGAGGATCTCGCCGCCGACGGGGTCGTCTACGCCGAGGTCCGCTTCGCTCCCGAGCTCCACACCGAGGGCGGCCTCACCCTCGACGAGGTCGTCGAGTCGGTGCTCGAGGGATTCCGGATGGGCAGCGCCAGCACGGGCCTCACCGTCGGGACGCTGTGCACCGCCATGCGGACCGCCGCTCGCTCCTACGAGATCGCCCAGCTCGCGCTCCGTCACCGCGACGCCGGCGTCGTCGGCTTCGACATCGCCGGGGCCGAGGCCGGGCATCCTCCGAGCCGGCACCTCGATGCCTTCCAGCTGGTCATGCGGGAGAACTTCCACATCACGATCCATGCCGGTGAGGCGTTCGGACTCCCGTCGATCGCCGAGGCCCTCCACTACTGTGGCGCCGAGCGGCTGGGCCACGGCGTGCGCATCGTCGACGACATCGAGGTCGATACGGACGGCCGGGCTCAGCTGGGCCGGCTCGCCGCCTACGTGAGAGATCGGCGGGTGCCGCTCGAGATGTGCCCAACGTCGAACGTGAACACGGGAGCCGCCCTGTCGATCGCCGAGCACCCGATCGGTTTGCTTCGCCGCCTCCGGTTCCGGGTAACGGTCAACACCGACAACCGATTGATGAGCGACGTCAAGCTGTCGGACGAGTTCGTCAAGTTGCGCGACGCTTTCGGGTACACCCTCGCCGACATGGAATGGCTCACGATCAACGCCATGAAGAGCGCGTTCTGGCCCTTCGAGCAGAGGCTTCGGCTCATCGACGAGATCATCAAGCCTGGCTACGCCGCCCTCCGGGCCGCTGAGCTGTAGCCCAGCTGGCGTCGTCAATTGACGCTCGGGTCGAGCGGGAAGTGGGCGTACCACTCCAGCTCGCCGCCCTCTCGTTGGAGGACCTTGGCCCACAGGCGCGACGGGTCGTCGGTGAAGAGGTCGCCGATCTCGCCGTCGACCACCCACCACGAGTGGTTGGCGATCTCCCCTTCCAGCTGCCCGGCGGCCCATCCGGCGTAGCCAGCGAAGACCCGGATCTCGCTGATCCCCTCGGCCGCGACGAGCGCCGGTTGGGCGTCGAGGTCGACCGAATGGGCGCCGAGGACGAGCGCCCCCTCCGCGGTATCGGAGCGACCGAGCGCGATGAGGGCGTCACGGTCGACGGGCCCGCCGGCGAAGACGACATCTGGCGAGGCCGTCATCTCCTCCCAGTCGGGGAACGCGTCGGCCATGGACAGGCGGGACGGCCGGTTCAGCACCAGGCCCAGGGCGCCCTCGTCGCTGTGCTCCAAGATCAGGGTGATCGTGGCCCAGAAGTTCTCATCATGGAATTCCGGCCGGGCGACCAGAATTCGGCCCGACAACGACGGCGCCATGTGGACAAAGGGTACCTCTGCTTCGCTCACCTGGCTGGTTCCTCGATTGCTGCTCTGCGACTGTACTGCGCGGCCGACGCGCCGACCGCCTGTTCCAGGCTCTCGTCGGCCGATCAGGGTCAGGCCTTAGGATCGTCCCGATCAGGAGCGTAGGTCAGCATCGTTGGTCAGCGCTCAGCGCGGGGGGCGTAGACTGGATTGGATGCGAGTTCTACCCAAGGCGAATGAACAGTGCTGGTGCGGCAGCGGCAAGAAGTTCAAGCGCTGCCACAGGCTCGCCACCACACCGGTCAAGCCGGGAAAGATCTCCTCGCTGCGTCCGATCCCGGACAGCATCGCCAAGCCGAGCTGGGCCGACGGCGGCCGTCTCGAGCGCTGGGACGAGCCCCGCGTCAAGTCGCCCGACGTGATCGAGCGGATGCGGCGGACCGGTCGCGATGCAGCCGATACCCTGGCGATGCTGGGGGCGCTGTGCCAACCCGGCGTCACGACGGAGGCGATCGACGTCGCCTGCCACGACGAGGCGGTTCGCCGAGGTGCCTACCCGAGCCCCCTCGAGTACCCCGGAGGCAGTGGCGCTCCCCCCTACCCCAAGTCGCTGTGCACGTCGGTCAACGAGGTCATCTGTCACGGCATCCCCGACGACCGGCCCCTAGTCGACGGCGACATCGTCAACCTCGACGTGACCCTGTACAAGGAGGGTGTCCACGGCGACACGAACGCCACCTTCTACGTCGGCCAGGTCGACGAGGAGTCGAAGCGGCTCGTCACCGTCACCCGCGATTGCCTGCTCCGCGGCATCGAGGCGGCCAAGCCGGGCCGGCGGTTCAACGAGATCGGGCGAGCCATCCAGGATCATGCCGAAGGACACGGGTTCGGTGTCGTCCGCGACTTCGTCGGTCACGGGATCGGCGAGCAGTTCCACACCGACCTCCAGATCTGCCACTACTACCGCCCGGGGCAGACCGACGTCATCGAGCCCGGCATGACGTTCACGATCGAACCGATGATCACGGCCGGTACATGGGAGCCTCGCATGTGGTCCGACGGATGGACCGCGGTCACCGCCGATCGCGGCAGGACAGCCCAGTTCGAGCACACCATCCTGATCACCGACGACGGGGCCGAGATCCTGACCACGCCCGGCGACACCGCCACCCACCCGTTCTGGACGCTGTAACCTCACCGGTCCACCGACCGGCGACTCGGCTCAGGGCAGGCCGGCACCGCCGATCTGCACCCGGATGGTCTCGATGCGGCCGTTGCGGGTAGCGGCGGCCTCCTCGCCGCTGGTCGGTGCGGTCACCAGGTAGAGCGTTCGGCGGTCCCTACCCCCGAGCATGCAGGCGAAGCAGTTGAGCTCCAGGTCGATCCGGTCGGTGACCTCGCCGCCTTCGACCACCCGGAAGCAGGCGGCGTTACGGGGATCGGCGACCCACACGGCGCCCGCCTCGTCGAGGCAGATCCCATCGGGGATGCCGCTGCCCAGGTCGGCCCACACCCGCCGACCGGTGAGCGTCCCGTCGGCTCCGACGTCGAACGCCGTCAGCCGGCCGGCCATCGACTCGGCGATGATCAGCGTTGCGCCGTCGGGGGTGATGACCGTGCCGTTCGGGAAGTGCAGGTCGTCGGGTCCGGCTCTAACCTGCCCGTCGGCGGAAACGATGGCAAGGGTGGCCGGCGCCCGGTTCGGCCCGAAGTTGCCGACATAGGCTGTGCCGTCGGCGGCGACGACCATGTCGTTGCAGTGCCCCTCGGCGACGTCGCTCAGATCGGCGTGCTCGGCGAGCGTACCGTCGGCCGATCGGCGGAGCAGCTTGCGGTCGATCATCGAGACGAGCAGCAAGTCACCATCGGGGAGCCATCCGAGCCCGGAGGGCTGGGTGGGAACCTCCACGACGAGGTCCTCGTTGCCGTCCTCGTCGAGGCGGAAGACGCCGTGACGGTAGAAGTCGGAGAACCAGAGGGCACCGTCGTGCCAGCGTGGACCCTCACCGAACGAGAGACCTTCGAGCATCACCTGGGTGGTCATCGCCGAATCGTACTGCCGTGTTGACGTCGGCTGTCGGCTGAAGTCCTCGTAACCCGGCTCAAGTACGGTCGGTGGTGCGGTCCTCCAGCTCGGAAGCGAGGTCCAGCCAGCGCTCCTCCGCCTCGGCCAGCTCTGCCTGCGCGTCGGCCAGGGCCTGACCGAGCCTGGCGACCTCGTCGTGGTCGGAACCGGCTTCGCCGAGCTCGGCGGTCAGGCGCTCGGCCTGCTGCTCCAGGCGGCGCATCGCCTTCTCGGCCTCCCGCATCAGGTGACCAAGGGTGCTGGGAGTCCGCCGTCGCGGTCGGCCGACGTCTTCGGACTTCGGGGCTTGGCGGCGACTACCGCCGCCACGCGCCATATCCGACCTGCGACCCGAGGCCTTGCCCCGGACCCGTCCGGCCCGCCGCTCCTGCTCCCAGACGGCGTAGCCGCCCGGCCGGCGCCCGGCGAACCCCTGCCCGTCGAGGATCACGACGTCGGCCACGGTGCGCTCGAGGAAAGCCCGGTCGTGGCTCACGACGACGAGTGCGCCCGGCCACTCGTCGAGGAAGTCTTCGAGAACCCGGAGGGTGTCGACATCGAGATCGTTGGTCGGCTCGTCGAGAAGAAGGACGTTCGGCTTGGCGGCCAACGTCATCACGAGCTGGAGACGCCGCCGCTCGCCGCCCGACAGCAACTCCACGGGGCTCCGCTGGGCGTCGGCGTCGAACCAGAACCGTTCGGCCAGCCGGCTGTGCGTCCAATCAGGCGTTTCGTGCGGACCGGCGATCGTCTGCAGTACCGATGAAGAACCGTCGAGATCTCGGCCGAGCTGATCGTGATAGCCGAGTTGTGCGGTCGGGCCCCGCTCCACGGTCCCGGCGCGGGGCTCGATCCGGCCAGCGATGATGTCGAGCAGCGTCGACTTCCCCGACCCGTTCACCCCGACCACGCCGAGCCGCTCCCGGCGATCGAGCGACAAGTCGACGGCGGTGAAGAGGTCGGGATCGTCGCCCCAGCCGTGGCCGACGCCGCTCAGCTCGATCACTTTGTCGCCAAGGCGGGGGGTGCCGAAATGGAGGTCGAGATCGGCGCCCCGGGCGGGCCCTTGGGGTCGGTTCGAGATCAGGGCGGTCGCAGCTTCGACGTGGGCCTTCGGCTTGCGGGTCCGTGCCGGCGCGCCTCGTCGCAGCCAAGCCAGCTCCCGGCGAGCCAGGTTCCGCCGGACCTGCTCGGCCTCGGCCGCCTGCTCCTCCCGGCGGGCTCGACCGTCGAGATAGCCGACGTAGCCGCCGTCGTGGAGGTGGCCGGTGCCCCGGTCGAGCTCCAGGATCCGAGTGGTGACGGCGTCGAGGAGGTGCCGGTCGTGAGTGACGAGCACCAAGCCGCCAGCAAGGGCGGCGAGGCGCTCCTCCAGCCACGCGATCGCGTCGATATCGAGGTGGTTGGTCGGTTCGTCGAGGATCAACAGGTCGGTGGGCTCGTTCCCGGAGCCGGTGACGAGCGTCCGAGCCAGAGCGACCCGTTTGGCCTGCCCACCTGAGAGGGCGCCAACCGGGCGGTCGTGGAGATCGGTGCCGATCCCGAGGCGGTCGAGTACCGCCGCCGCCTCCCAGCGGCCGGCGGGTCCGTCGCCGACGGCTTCGATCGCCGTCGAACCCTCCAGGACAGGGTCCTGATCGAGTACGGCGGTGCGAAGGCCCCGGCCGCGCCGGACCACTCCGGACTCTGGCTCGATCGTCCCGGCGAGCACACCGAGCAGGGTCGACTTGCCGCTGCCGTTCAAACCGACGATGCCGAGCCGGTCACCGGCGGCCAGCGTAAGCGACAGGTCCTCGAACAGCGGGCGACCCGGGCGAGTCATCGTCACACCTTCGAGATCGACCAGGACCATCACCGCTCACCGTACTGGTCTCCTCAGACCAGCTCCCACAGGCCGAGCATCCTGCTGGCGAGGACCAGGACCACGAGGATGAGTACCGGTCGGATGAGCCGCTCGCCGCCCCTGACCGCGGCACTAGCACCGACGAAGCCTCCGCTGCCGGTGCCGACCGACAGGACGAGAGCCGGTATCCAGCGGACCTGGTCGTTGGCCACGAACACGGGGACCGCTATCAACGTGATCGCGAGAATGACCACCGTCTTGATCGCGTTGGCCGTGACGAGATCCCGGCCCGAGCGTGCGAGCACCAGCAGCAGGAGCAGGCCGACGCCGGCTTGGACCGCACCGCCGTACGCGCCGATCACGAAGAACGCGAGCAGGCTGAGCCACAGGGGCCAAGGCCGGTCGGAAGTCTCGGTCTTCGGCTGCCAGAGCGACAGGGCCAGCAAGGGCAGCATCAGCAGCCCGAAGACCCGCTCGAACAGCTGGTCGTCGATCTGCGAGGCCCCGAACGAGCCGATGAGCGCTCCAAGCGCCGACGGGGCGAGCACCGGAAGCGTCTCCCGCCCGGACCCGAAGCCACCGAGGGCATAGCCCAAGGCCGAGCTGGCGTTCTGCACGAGGACGGCGACGCGGTTGGTCCCGTTGGCCAGGGTCCCGCCGATCCCGGCCAACGACAGCAGCGGGACGGTGATCAGCGAACCGCCCCCGGCCATCGAGTTGATCACGCCAGCGAAGAACCCGCCGACGAGAAGCAGCAGGGCGTCGACGGCCGACATCGGGCCATACCGTATCGGGGCGGGCCACCCTCGGGCGCCGGGGCTGCGATACTGAGAAACGGTCTGGGCCGAGAACAGGAGAATCGATGCGCCGAGGACTGGCCTCACTGATCATGGGAGTGTCGCTTCTGGTGGCGACGGCCGCCTGGTCGGGGTTCGTCTTGTCGCGCACGGTCCTCGATCCCGGTCGGTCGGAGCGCTTGGCCGAGGTCCTCCTCGACAACCCCGACGTGCGCTCGGCCATCGTCGATCGATTGGCGGATTCGGTCGAAGCCCAGATCCCGGCCGATGTGCCGGTCGCCCGGGAGACGATCGAGGACGGTGCAACCGCTGCACTCGACGACCCGCGGGTGGAGGCGCTGATCGTCGACGGTCTCGTCCGGGCCCACCAGAACGCCCTGGCCGGGATCGACGAGCCGGTGACGCTCGACGCCGGCGCGCTCGGGGCCGCCGGACGGCAAGCCGTGGTGGAGCGGCAGCCCGAGCTCGATCTCGTGCTGCCGGCCGCTCCATCGGTCGAGGTCGAGCTACCGAACACCGGCTTGGCGTGGCTCGGCACCCTCAAGCGCTATGTCGACCGGCTCACGCTGCTCGGTGCCTTCGTGGCACTCGTCGGCGTGACCACCGCCTTCGTGCTGGCCCGCAACCGGGCCGCCGCGCTTCGCCGGATCGCGTTCTGGGCCTTCGGGGCGGCCGCGTTCTGGCTGGCGGTTGCATATGCGTTGCCGTGGCTGCTGCAACGGGTCGCTCCGTCATCGGTCTCGATCGCCACGGCTGCGGTCGACGTGTTCTTCGGAGCGATGATTCTTCCGGCTCTCGCGCTCGCCGCGATCGGGCTCGGCGTGCTGCTGCTCAGCTTGGCCTGGCCGGCTGTCGAACGACGCCGGCCTGCTGCGACGCTCGATCGCGTTCCCGCTCCCCAGGCCATCTCATCCACCCGACCGCTGGTCGTCGCTCCGGCGTCGATCGCCGGCCAACCCCGCTATCTGACGGACCGACCGGTGCCTCCTCAGCCACCGCCCAACTTCGGCTACGCCCGGTCGGTCCCGGAACAGGAAGCGCCGACCTTTGCCGCGGCACCCGTCGAGTCCTGGCGAGACCCCCGGCTCCAGGACCCGTACCGGCACGACCGTTACGGCGAGCGGCCGTACCAGCAGCATCCTGGCTACGCCGCCGAGATACAGCCAACCGAACGGGCCAACGACCTCGATCGCTCTCAGGAGCCGGCGACCCGTCGCTACGGGCCACCCGATCAGGACGCGACCGCAGAGTTTCCAGAGATCACGAGCCAGGCGGCACCGCCCGCATCGCCGCCACTACCCGTGTCGCCGCCGATCCAGCCGACGCCGGCGCCCGAGACCGTGGTCCGGGGGATCGAGCCCCGACCGGTCGAGGAGCCACACGGCCGGGACGATGAGCCGGCGACGCCGCGCATCGATCCCGACGTCGCCGCCGAGGCCGACGACTTCGGGGCCGAATGGGTGGAGGGCGTCGGCTATGTCGACGAGCCCCCGCGGCACTGACGAACTGCGGTGATTGGTCGCCGCTCAGCCGTCGGTCGACCGGGTCAGGCGGTGCAACTCCTCGTCGAGCCAAGCCGCCAGCTCCCCGAGCACGTTGAACCTGGCCGCCTCGTTGAGGCATTCGTGGCGCAGGCCCGGCCACAGCCGGTAGGTCACGTTGTCCTGTGCAGCGAGCCGCTCGCTGGCCCGAGGCGGCACGAGCCGGTCAGCCGCCCCGTGGAAGACGTAGGTCGGCACGTTCACCCTCCGGGTCCCGGCCGACGCCTCCCGCATTGCGTCGAACACCTGCTGCCCGAGCCGTGCGGTCGAGCCGCCGACCCGGAGCGGATCGTCGCGATAGGCGACCTGGACCTCCTCGTCGTGGGAGAGAACTTCGGGGTCGATGTTGTTCGCCACGAAGAGGTTCGGCTTGAACCGCGACAGGACCGGCGCCACGACCCGCTGCCAGCGGGGTACGTCGGCGTCGAGGGCCGGCGAGCTGAGCACGAGCAGATCGGGGGCGGGACGGCCCCGTACGACGTAGGTGGCGGCGATCAGCCCGCCGAGCGAGTGACCGAAGAGCACGACAGGCGCCCCGAGCTGCCGACGCTCGATGACCATGTCTTCCACGTCGTCGAGGAACTCGTCGAAGGAGTCGACGTGGCCCCGGCGGCCCCCACTCTGGCCGAAGCCCCGGTTGTCGAAGGCGAGAACGTCATGGCCCAGGGCCGCCAGGAACCGGCCAACGTGGTCGTAACGACCGGAGTGCTCTCCGAGCCCGTGCACGGCGACCAGGGCCGACCGCGGCGCCGCATCGAGCCCGAGATCGGCCGCCCGCCAGCGCCGCTGGAGCTGGGTCGTGCCGTCTCGGGTCCCGGTCAGCTCAGCCTCGATGATGAGTTCGGTCACGCTGCGAGGGTACTGGCGTTGTGGTGGCCACCGCTGGTCGTTGCGGCCGGACTCCGGTAGAAACGGAGGCTCGTGGATCAGTTGCTCCCGCTTCGCTATGTCGCTGCCGGTGGAGCCATCGGCGCGCTCGTTCGGTGGGCGGCGCTGGAGGTCGCCGCCGACAACCAGGTGAGCGAGGTGGTCTTCGTACTGAACGTCGTCGGCTCGGTCCTGCTCGGAATCCTCGTCGGAGGGTTCAGGCTACGGGCCGGCCGCCGCTGGGTGACCAGAAACCAGTTCCTCCTCGTCGGTACCGGGTTCTGCGGTGCTCTGACGACGTTCTCGACCTACGCCCTCGATGTGGCGACGGCCCTCGACGATGGGGCGATCGGTCGGGCGAGCATGATCGGCCTGTCCACTGCGGCCGTCACCGTCGTCTGCGCCGGCGTCGGCTATCGCCTCGGGGCGAGGCGATGACCCTCGAAGTCGCCCTCCTGGGTCTGGGGGTGTTCGGCTGCGCCGCCGCTGGGGCCGGGATCCGGTTCCTGGTCTCGGAGCGCTTGAACAGGCAGCTCCCCTACGGGACCCTGCTGATCAACGTCGCCGCGTCCCTCGCCCTGGGGGCGCTGAGCCAGGCGGGCGAGTCGATGCAGGTGATCGTCGGGGTCGGTGGGCTCGGCGCACTCTCGACGTGGTCGACCGTCGCCAACGAGGTCGCCCAGCTGGCTCGGGCCGAGGAGGGCTGGGCCGCGATCCTCTACCTCGTCGCCACGGTCACCACCGGGGTGCTCGCCGCATGGCTCGGCATCCAGCTCGTCACTGGTGCGTGACCGAACCGGTGGGCCGCGCCGAGCCACTCGGCCAGCCGAGGAGCAGGCCACTACTCGACGTCGTCGCAGTCGACGATCACGGTCGCCAGGATCTGCTCGTCGTTCGCCGGGTCGACCGCGTTCACCTCGCCCCGGTCGAGCTCTGGGTCGTCACGGCACTGCTGCTCGGCCAGCTCCCGCATCTGGTCGGTCGGTTCGAGCAGGTGCGGAGTGGTGGGCGCGGTCGTCGCGCCCGGGACGATCGGCGTAGCGTCCTCGCCGGCGCAGGCGGCCAGGACGGTGGCCAACACCCCGAGCACGATCCAGCGGGCGATCATCGACCCGACGGTACCAGCGGCAGCTCAGTGGCGGGCCGGTCGAGCCGACGGGGGGCGAATGGTCGAGCGACCGCCGACGCCCGAAGCAGCTCCGAGCTCGCCCCGCACCGGCGAGTCGCACCTGGCCGTCCGTCGGATCGCGTTCGACTTCCCGGCCGGGCTCGATGTTGCCTGGACTCCAGCGCGTCCTGAGTTCGCCTGCGCGGCGAACAGCATCTCGCTGCTGATGCCGCACATGGAGCCGTATTTCGTGCGCTCGGTGGCGGCCGTCCTCGACGATCTCGAAGGCGAGGTCGGCTCGGCGGCGCGTGCCTACGTGGGCCAGGAAGCGGCGCACCACCGTGAGCACCGCAGGTTCAACCACCTGCTGACCACCCGGTATCCG